>JBFZAV010000143.1:0-8982 GCA_041308745.1 Candidatus Omnitrophota bacterium
TAAAGGTTTTAAAGATAGAGGTGTAAATCAATTTGTATTTCATGATTCTCTCATAAACGGCAATTTTAAAGCCCTTGATGAACTTGCCCAGGCTATTATTGATAATTTCGGACGAGTAAATTGGGAAGCTCAAATTGCCGTAAGAAACGATATGCCCGATGCGCTTTTTAAAAAGATTAAGAAAAGCGGATGTTATCACCTTTTTGTGGGGCTTGAATCGGGCTGTGACAGGACTTTAAAAAATATGAACAAAGGATTTACAGCTCTTGATGCCGTAAAATTTTTCCAGGAGCTTAATTACCATGGTTTATCATTTGGCATAAGCATTATTACGGGCTATCCGGATGAAACAGAAGAAGATTTTGAGGAAAGTCTGGATTTTGTCATACAGCACCGGGATATAATACCAAAGATTGAACAAGTTAATCCGTTTGTCAATTACTCGGGGCTAGACCTTCCTCAAGAATTTGATTACAAAAACAATGAAGATTCGATTGATCGGGCTAATTATTTTATTGAATCTGTGCAGAAAGCCGGCTTTAAGCTTACTAAATCGTTTATGCTGAACTTGGTGGAGAAATGATAATAAACGAAACTAAAATAACCAGAATTCTCAACCCAACATCCATAGATTTGGGGGATTATGTTATCAATCCTTATAAGGGATGTAGCTATGGGTGTCTTTATTGTTATGTCCGTTTCAATAAAGTTACGCTGAAAGACCCCAGAAACTGGGGCGAGTATGTTGATGTCAGGGTAAATGCGCCGGAATTATTAGAAAAGGAAATTGCAAAACAAAAACCCAAGAGGGTTCTTCTGGGTTCCACAACCGAATGTTTCCAGCCTATTGAAAAAGAATACGGCCTTACGCGGAAAATACTTCAAATTTTAAATGAAAAGGGTGTATATTTTTCAATTCTTACGAGATCACCCCTTATAACCGAATATATTGATTTACTTAAAGGAGGTTTTTGCGAATCGGTATATTTTACCGTGAATAGTTATGTCCGGGAATTGAAAGATATCTTTGAGCCGAAAAGTCCGTCATTTGAATCAAGGGTAGAAGCGGTAAAATTGCTGCTTGAGGCAAAGCTTCCCGTGATACCTTATTTCTCGCCGATATTACCGCTCGTTTCGGATTACACAGCGGCATTTGAAAAATTCCCGGGCGCAAAAAGAATAGACTTTGAGGGCTTAAATTTTAATCTCGGGAATATTAACAAAATTATTGATTTAATACTCCAATTCGACCCCAAATTAGGTAGAATATATAAAAGATTATGCGCAGAAAATGATTTTTACGACACCTATTGGGGCAATGTAAAAAAAGATATTGGGAAAGAAGCGGTAAAATTTAAAAAAGACCACAACGTATATATTCACAGTTTGTCGGGATATTTTGAAAATAGTTATGGAAGAGATACCCTGGATAACATATAACGCCACGGAATGGCTTAAAACATATTTAAAACCGGACATGTTGGTTTTTGAATATGGGTCAGGCTCATCGACTATATTTTTTTCAAAGCTTGTAAATAAAGTTATTTCCGTAGAACATGATGAGCGGTGGTATAAAAAGATTAAGGAATTATTAGCGGATAAAAATATCTTAAATGTCGATTATCTTCTCCGTGTTCCTAATAAAACAACAAGGACGCAGGAGTATGTAAACAGTATAAATAATTATCCCGACAAATATTTTGACTTTGTGCTGGTCGATGGTCTCGAAAGAACAGACTCTGCCATAAATGCCGTTGGTAAAATAAAACCCGGCGGTTATATAATGCTTGATGATTCCGAACGCAAGCAATATAGTCACGCCGTAAGGTTCCTGAACCGATACCATATAAAAACCGAATTCTTCGGCAAAAAACCAAGGCAGCTTTTAAAAGGGTCAACCACAGTTTGGAAAATAAGGTAAAAAAAGGAGATATATGCAGACAAAATATATGCCGCCGCTTCTTTTCACGATAGCATTCGCTTTAATAATGTTCGCAATTACCGGAGTTTTAAACAAGGTTTTAAATTTAAATATCCCCGAAAAAACTTTACAAACAGTTATTGTTGCGGCTACTTTAATTTTTAGCTATATTATTTTCAAGTTATTCGGAATATAATCCCACAAAAGGAAGGTGTAAAAATGAAAAACTTTTTTTCCAAAAATTTTTTTATCGTTTTATTTTTAACCGCGGCAATATCCTTGACCGGCTGCACTCAAAAAGCGAGCTATTCAAGCCTTGAAAACGGTTTACCGACAATAACTGTGCAGGGCGAAGGGAAAGTGGAAATTGCCCCCGATGAGGCAATAATTACTTTTGGGGTTTTAAGCGAGGAGAAATCGCTCTCAAAAGCTTACCAGGCTAACACGGAAAAAATGAACCTTGTTATCAAGTCTGTAAAGGACATGGCCATAGAAGATAAGGACATCCAGACTTCGTCATATTCCGTGACGCCAATTTATCAACGAGACGAAAAGGGGTATCAGCTGCCGGGCAATCCAGCGACGTTCCGCGTAAGTCAGCAGCTTACAATTAAGGTGCGAAACCTGGCAAAAGTGGGAGACATTATCGATAAATCTATAGAAAACGGAAGCAATGAATTTAACGGCATACAGTTTACTTCGAGTAAAATTAAAGAGTTTCAAAAAGAGGCAAAAATAAAGGCCGCGAAAGACGCCAAAGAAAAAGCTTCTCTATTAGCGGAAAACCTCGGTGTGAAGCTTGGAGGAATAATAAGAGTAAACGAATCCTTCAGTCCGCCATACCTTGCAAGAAACGTTATGGCATTTAAAACCGCTGAAGCGGCTCCGCAAATTGAAGCGGGCTCACTTGAAATAACCGCAACATGCGATGTTATATATGAGCTCATTAACAGCTAAAATAGAGTATTCTTTTATCAATATTAAAGCTTATTTGCATCATTTTGCGACAATTTGCTGGGCAAACTCACTCCTTTAGGATAGAATATACCGGTTGCAACCCTGTTACTTTGGTTTTCTTTTCAAAGGAGATTTAAATGAGCGGTATTTTTGGTGTGGTTTCTAATCATAATTGCGTAAACACGCTTCTATACGGGACCGATTATCATTCTCATATGGGGACAGAATATGGCGGAATAGCGGTTCTCGGGAATTCTTTCCAGCGTCAAATTCACAACATAAGCCAAAGCCAGTTTAAATCAAAGTTTTTCGAAGATTCAAAACACATGCAGGGTAATAAAGGCATCGGGGTCATAAGCGACTCTAACGAACAGCCCATGTACCTTTATTCAAAATTCGGACCTTTCTGCCTTGTAACAAGCGGTTTAATTGAAAATTCCGATTTTATCGCCGATATGCTTCTTGAAGAGGGTGTAACGTTCAGCGAAATTAACTGCAGTAAAAATGTCAATATTACCGAACTTGTCGCCAAGCTTATAAATAAAGGAAAAACAATAACAGAGGGCATCTCGCAAATTTTCGACTACATAGACGGCTCCTGTTCGCTATTATTGCTGCACAAAGACGGCATATACGCCGCTCGCGATAAGTGGGGATATACGCCTCTAGTTATAGGAAAAAGGAAAGATGAGTGGGCGGTTGCTTCGGAGACAAGCGCGTTCCCAAACAATAACTTCGAAATATTTAAGTTCCTTAAGCCTGGTGAAATAGCGCTTTTAAACGAGAATGGCATGAAAACAGTAAAAGAGGGCCATGATTCCGAACAGATATGCACATTTTTGTGGATATATACCGGATTCCCCTCATCAACCTACGAAGGAGTCAACGCCGAAATCGTAAGAGAAAAATGCGGGAAGGCCCTGGCAAAACACGATAAAGATATTGGAATCGATCTTGTTGCCGGCATTCCGGATTCCGGTGTAGGCCATGCGCTTGGATACGCGATGGAATCGGGAAAACCTTTAAGACGGGCTTTAGTGAAATACACGCCGGGATATGGGCGAAGCTACACGCCTCCTTCACAGGAGACAAGAGACCTCGTGGCCACAATGAAACTGATACCCATAAAAGATGTTATCGAAAACAACCGAATTGTCATATGCGAAGATTCCATAGTCAGGGGCACACAGCTTAAAAACTATACCGTGAAAAAACTATGGGATTCGGGGGCAAAGGAAGTGCATGTAAGGCCTGCTTGCCCGCCCCTCATGTTTCCATGTAAATTCTGCTTATCAACAAGAAGTATAAACGAGCTTGCCGCAAGAAAGGCCATACGAGCTTTAGAAGGGCACGATGTCGAAGATATATCCGAATATATAGATCCTTCCACTGAAAAATATAAAGAAATGGTCGAATGGATCAGAAAAGACATTGATGTCACCACATTAAGATTCCAGCATTTAGACGAAATGATTAAAGCCATAGGTCTAGCGCCGGAAAAACTCTGCACTTATTGCTGGACGGGCAAGTGCCCCAAGACTGAAAAATCATCCACAAAAGGCAAGGCTGCTGTCTCTTCGTCAAAAAAAGGATAATAAATTGGAAAGAAGAATAGGTTTTGATAACGAAAAATATTTAAAAGAACAGACTCATGCTATTCTCGAAAGAGTAAAACAATTTAAGGATAAACTTTATCTGGAGTTCGGCGGTAAAATAGTCCACGATTTCCACGCCGCAAGAGTTCTTCCCGGATTTTTTCCGGATGTTAAAATGCAGCTTCTCGAGAAGTTAAAAAATGAGGCCGAAATAATTCTCTGTATCTATGCCGGCGATATAGAAAGAAAAAAAATGAGAGCGGATTTTGGCATCACATATGATTCTGATACTCTTAGAACGATAGATGAAATTAAAGCTCGCGGGCTCCAGATCGCTGGTGTGGTTATAACGCGTTTTGAAAACCAGCCGTCTGCAAAAGTTTTTAAAAACAAGCTTGAAAGAAGGGGCCTCAAAGTTTACACCCACCGTTTTACAAAAGGATATCCGACCGATGTTAACTTAATCGTAAGCGATGAAGGCTATGGCGCCAACGAATATATTGAAACAACCAAAAAACTTATTGTTGTTACTGGGCCCGGCCCCGGAAGCGGAAAACTGGCGACAAGCCTGTCCCAGGTATACCACGAACATAAAAGGGGAGTAAACGCCGGATACGCCAAGTTTGAAACTTTCCCCATTTGGAGCATCCCTTTAAAACATCCCGTAAATGTCGCATACGAGGCCGCCACCGCCGACTTAAAAGATTTTAACATGATAGACCCGTTTCACCTTGAAGCGTACGGAGAAACAGCAATCAACTATAACCGCGATGTTGACGCATTCCCGCTTCTAAAAAGGATTCTCCAAAAAATAATGGGTGAAAACACAATTTATAAATCCCCGACAGATATGGGTGTCAATAGGGCGGGGTTCGGCATTATAAACGATGAAATTGTACGCGAAGCGGCCAAACAGGAAATAATAAGAAGATATTTCCGGTATTCCTGCGAATACGCCATGGGATTTGTTGATAAGGACACGGTTGAAAGGGCGGAGCTCATCGTTGAAGAAATCGGTGTAACTCCCGAGAACAGACCCGTGGTTGTTCCGGCAAGAAAGATCGCGGCCGACACCGCTACAAGGGAAGGAAATAAAGGTATTTTCTGCGGCGCCGCCATCGAACTTCCCGATGGGAGCATCTTAACCGGAAAAAACTCGGCCCTCATGCATGCCTCTTCAAGTTTAGTGCTTAACGCCGTTAAAAAACTCGCGGAAGTCCCGGACAAACTCCATCTTCTTTCACCTTCAACCATAGAGTCCATAAGAAATCTTAAAGAAAAAGTTCTTCAAAATAAAACCCTGAGCCTTGATCTCGAAGAGACGCTTATCGCTCTAAGCATAAGCGCGGCAACAAACCCAACGGCTCAACTTGCCATGGAGAAGCTCAAAGAGTTAAGAGGCTGCGACGCGCATTTAACCCACATGCCGACGCCCGGCGACGAGGCGGGTTTAAGAAAACTCGGCATTAATCTTACGAGCGATCCAAACTTTTCTTCAACCAATCTTTTTACAAGTTAATTTAAAAAAGGTTTATACTGGCTTTTGTATTTTTCATCCTGTAATATTGTAGTGGAAATTAACTATGCAGCCATTACTTACGGATCAAAAAACAGGAATTCTTTACCGGCGCTGGAAGGCGTCCTGGCCTAAAGCCGTTATTGTGCTTGTGCACGGGCTCGGAGCCCATTCCGCAAGATGGCAGAGCCTTGCAGATATATTTACACTTGAAAACTATTCATTATACGCCCTGGAACTCGAAGGTTTTGGCGCCACAAAAGGGCTCAAAGGGCACGTTGATTCATTTAAAACCTATTACAATGACATCCGGCGGCTTAAAGAAATTGCCAAAGAAGAGAACCCTGGCGTAAAAATATTCGTTTTGGGAGAAAGCCTCGGCGCGCTTATTGTTTTTGAAATGGCCGTGCGCTTCCCGGACGCTTTTTCCGGAACAATTTGCGTATCTCCGGCTTTCGCAAACAAGATGCATTTCAGCTTGTTGGATTATTTGATTATCGGCACGGCTTTTATTTTTTATCCGAAAAAACAAATTAAAATGCCCTTTAAAGGCAAAATCTGCACCAGAGACGCCGCATATGCAGAAGCACTGGATAAAGACCCCTTAGAACACCGTATAGCAACCGCAGCTCTTCTTAAAGAAATTTTGTTTCTTCAAATAAAAGCCTTGTTACCAAAAATAAAAATTCAAGAGCCTGTTCTTTTTCTGCTTTCAGGGAAGGATAAACTTGTAATCACAAAAATGAGCAAAAAAATTTTTAAAAAGCTCACTTCAAAAGACAAAAAAATAATATGTTACCCGGAAATGTATCACTCGCTTACCATAGACCTAGGCAAGGAAAAGGTTTTCCAGGATATAATAAACTGGGCGGATGAAAGGATTTAAAATGAATTGTGTGCTAGCGATCGACCAGGGAACAACGGGATCAAGAGCCGTTCTATATGACAAAAACGGGAAAAAAATAGCAAGCGCCTACCGTGAATTTCCCCAGTATTTCCCGCATCCAGGGTGGGTGGAGCATAAAGCGCTGGAAATATGGGAAAGTGTGGCTAAAGCCATACAAGAAGTTCTTAAAAAAATGCCCGGCGCAATAATTACCTCGATTGGCATAACAAATCAAAGAGAAACAACTGTTATCTGGGACAAAGAGACCGGCAAGCCGATACATAACGCGATAGTCTGGCAATGCAGGAGAACAGCTCCCAGATGCGACGCTTTGAAAAAGGCCGGCAAAAGCCGTTTCTTTAGAAAAAGAACGGGCCTGCCCATTGACGCATATTTTTCAGCGACCAAAATAGAGTGGCTTTTAAAAAATGTTCCGGGCGCGCAGAAAAAAGCAAAAGACGGAAAACTCTTATTCGGAACCACCGATACCTGGGTTCTCTGGAACCTTACCGGGGGAAAGGTTCACGCGACAGACTATACAAATGCGTCACGCACTATGCTTTTTAATATTGAAACACTGAAGTGGGACGGCGCAATACTAAAAACATTCAATATCCCAAAAAGTATTCTTCCGAAAGTTAAACCTTCATCCGCTTTTTTCGGCAAAACCGTAAAAATAGGCAAACTTCCTAAAGATATTCCCATAGGCGGAATAGCCGGGGACCAGCAGGCGGCTCTTTTCGGCCAGACATGTTTTACCCCGGGCGAAATGAAAAATACTTACGGCACAGGCTGTTTTATTCTTCTAAATGCCGGAAAAAAACGCCCAATTTCTAAACACGGACTTATAGTAACGCTTGGAGTAGGGCCAAAAGGCGAGCCGGTTTACGTGCTTGAGGGGTCAGTTTTTATTGCGGGCGCGGCCATACAATGGCTTAGAGACGGGCTTGGAATTATACCGACCGCGCCGATGTCCGAAAAGATGGCAAAGGCCGTAAAAAATAACGCAGGCGTATATTTTGTGCCGGCCTTGGTTGGTTTGGGAGCCCCGTATTGGGACCAGAATGCAAGGGGCGCTATTTTTGGAATAACAAGAGGAATCGGCAGAAACCATATCGTAAGGGCCGCGCTTGAAGCCATGTGCTATCAAACTATGGATGTACTTGAAGCCATGAAAAAAGATACAGGGCTCGCCATTAAAGATTTAAAAATAGACGGCGGAGCGGCAGGCAACAATTTTTTATGCCAGTTTCAGTCGGACCTTTTGGGGATAAATGTTGTAAGGCCAAAAGTTATTGAAATAACATCTTTGGGCGCGGCATATCTTGCGGGCCTGAACTCCGGTTTCTGGAAAAATACAAATGAGATCCGAAAATGCTGGGCGCTGGATAAAGTATTTAAACCGACCCTGGCAAAAAAAGAAGCGTCCAAACTTTACAATGGCTGGCTAGACGCGATCAGCCGAACCTTGACTAAATAATGAATAATTACGATGTTTTAATAATCGGCGGAGGAGTAACGGGCGCATCGATCGCCCGTGAGCTTTCAAAATATAAACTAAAAACAGCTCTTCTTGAAAAAGAAGAAGAACTTGCCTTTGGCGTATCAAAATCCAATTCAGGTATTATTCATCCGGGTACGCAAAACCCTCCGGGCTCACTTAAAGGCAAATTATGTGTTGAAGGCAACAGACTAACCCGAATTTTGGCAAAGGAACTGGGGGTAGACTTTAAAGAGGTCGGCGAGCTAATAGTCGTGTTTAGAGAAGAAGATATTCCGCGCCTTGAAAAAATAAAAAAAGAAGCGGATCTCTTGGGTGTCCCAAAAACAAAAATTGTAAATAAAGATTGGCTAAAAAAGAACGAACCGAATATTTCACCTTCAGCCATTGCCGCTCTATATGCGCCAACGGCGGGCATTATAAGCCCATACCGCTGGGTCTACGACTTGGCTGAAAACGCGGCAAAAAACGGCGTTGAAATTTTTACCGAAACAAAGGTTGAAAAAATTACGCTTCTCGAGCCAAACAATTTTCGCCTTTTTACAACTAAGGACACATTTAAAGCAAAATATGTTATCAACGCCGCCGGGCTTTTAGCGGATAATA
>JBFZAV010000144.1:0-3790 GCA_041308745.1 Candidatus Omnitrophota bacterium
AATTATCCAGGAAAGGCTTGAAAGAGAATTTGATCTGGACTTGATTTTGACGAGTCCCAGCGTAAGTTACCGAATTAAATTAACGAGCGGCGAGATAATCACGTGCGATAATCCCACAAAATACCCCGACAGAACAAGAATCGAGTACGTTGAAGAGCCCTTTGTAAAATGTTATATTCTTACTCCCACCGATTCTTTAGGAACATTAATGAAGATATGCGAAGACAAACGGGGCGAATTTGTAAGCACAAAATATTTAGATCCAAAAAAGGTTCAGCTTATTTATAATCTGCCTTTGTCCGAGATAGTTGTAGATTTCTATGACAAGATAAAATCATCTACAGCCGGGTATGGCTCGCTTGATTATGAAATTATAGGTTTTAGAGAATCGAATGTTGTTAAACTTGATATCCTTATTAATACGGTACCCTGTGATGCGTTATCAACGCTTGTTCATAGGGATAAGGCCCGGGAAAAGGGGAAAGAGCTTGTTGCAAGGCTCAAAGAGAGCATACCGAAACATATGTTCAAAATCGCTCTCCAGGCATCTATCGGGGGCGATATAGTGGCCAGAGAGAACATAGCTGCCGTTAAGAAAGATGTTACCAGCAAGTGTTACGGCGGAGACATTACCAGAAAAAGAAAACTTTGGGAAAAACAGAAAAAAGGTAAGAAGAAAATGAGAATGATCGGAAGCGTTGAAGTTCCCAAAGAAGCGTTTTTAAACGCGATGAAAGTCGCATAACAAAAGAAAGGAATACTATGTTTGGTAAAGGTTTGGATTATTGGTGGGAAGAGTGGATTAAACCGATAATAATTGCGGCGATCCTCGCGCTTTTTATCAGGACTTTTATTATACAGCCGTTTAAAATACCGTCGACATCAATGGTCCCCACATTGCAGATAGGCGACCGCATATTTGTGAGTAAATTTATTTATGGAGCCAAAGTTCCGTTTACAAATTTTGCGTTTCCGGCTGTCAGAAAGCCTGAGATCGGCGATATTGTTGTGTTTAAGTCCACGGAGGAAAAAAATAAATATTTAGTGAAAAGGTACATCGCCGGACCCGGAGATAAACTTGAAATAAGAGACGCCAACATTTATATAAACGGCGAAAAGGTGACAAAAAAACCCATTTCTGGCTTTCAATATCTTAATCGCGGAGATTGGGGCACTGACGGAAAGGTTATAGATGTGCCGGAGAACAGTTTTTATGTTTTAGGCGATAACAGTCCAAATTCTATGGATTCAAGATATTGGGGGTTTGTTCCCGTCAAAAACCTGGTAGGCAAAGCGTTCCTCATATACTGGCCTTTAAGCAGAATGCAGCTTTTGGAAAACGGGAAAAAATAAAAAAGGATACGCGTAAATTAATATGAATTGGGCCAACAAAATAACTATTATCAGAATATTGCTCGTTCCGGTTTTTATCGGGCTTATCTTGTATCACAGGCTTAATTATGCTTTTGCTATTTTTGTTCTGGCTTCGATAACGGACGGGCTCGATGGTTTTGTTGCGAGAAAATTCAATCAAAAAACCGATTTTGGCACCATGCTCGACCCTATAGCGGATAAGATGCTTATTACCAGCGCTTTTATAAGTCTTAGCATCGTGTCGGGCCTTCCGGAATATATGAAAATGCCCATATATGTTCCCGTCGTCATAATAAGCAGGGAAGTGTTGATGCTGCTTGGCCTTATTATTATTTTTGTAACAAACGGAACCATAAAAATCAAGCCTACAATAATCGGCAAGGCAACGACTGTTTTTCAGATGCTTACCGTTATCTCAGTGCTCTTACATTTTGTGTACTCCAGCTGGGTATGGAACGCGGCGGTTTTTTTCACGATTCTTTCGGGCTTTGATTATTTAAGGATAGGTGCAAAACAGATAAATGGAAGATAATAGTTTAATACCCACAATATGTATAATCGGCAGGCCCAATGTCGGCAAGTCGTCTCTTTTTAACAGGCTCATTGGCGCTAGAAGGGCCGTCGTTGTTGAACAATCGGGTACAACCCGCGACAGGCTGGAAATAGTTGCTAAAATAAAAAAATATTCGTTTAAAATAGTGGATACGGGCGGCTATTTAAGAAAAGACATTGATGAGCTTTCCTCCCAGGTAAAAGACAAAATATATGAGGCCATTGAAGAGGCGAATCTTATCCTATTTGTAGTGGACGCGATTAACGGAATTTCTCCGCTTGACGAGGAAGTTGCCCTTATGTTAAGAAAAGTCGAAAAACCGATCCTTGTTGTTGCGAACAAAGCGGATAATGACACTATTGAAAAAAATGCGATAGAATTTTTTAAATTGGGTTATGGAGAGGCGCTTCCTATATCATGTCTTCAAAACAGGGGAATGAAACAGCTTAAAGACGGTATTATTAAAAGGTCCACATTTTTAAAGGAACATGAACCGCCTAAAAAATATCTTCATATAGCCGTTGTCGGAAGGCCGAACGTGGGAAAATCGTCCTTAGTGAACAATCTCCTTAAGAGAGAGAGGGTGATAGTAAGCGATCTTCCGGGAACAACCAGAGATTCTATTGACACCCATTTTACCTGGGAAGGCAAGGATTATGTTCTGATAGACACTGCCGGCATAAGACATAAAAGAAAAATAAAAACCGCGGTTGACACTTACAGCATTATGAGGTCGGAAGATTCCATAGAAAGGGCCGATGTCGTGCTCTTACTTTTAGATGCCGCCGATGGAGTCACCAGAGATGATATCAGTATACTCAAGTTTGTTGAGGACAAAGGCAAGGCTTGCATTATTCTTGTTAACAAGTGGGATTTAGCCGACGCGTCCAGTGAAAAGATTATACCCGAGGATTACAGAAAAGAGCTGATAAAAAAGACGAACCTGCTCAATATTTTTCCCATATTTTTTGTTTCGTGCAAAACAGGCAAAAATGTTTTGAAGGTTCTTTCTGCTGCAAGCGTCATAGACGCGAATTTGGATTTAAAGGTATCGACATCATTTCTTAATAAACTTTTTGAAAAAAGTTCCCCCTCCATGGTGCCTATACCCAAAGCTAAAAATAGACCAAAATTTTTATACGTAACGCAAACCGGAAAGAGGCCTGTGACGTTTTCTTTATTTGTGGGAGAGACAAGAGATGTTCTTCCGGTACATTTGAGTTACATAGAGAATATACTGCGCGATAATTTGCCGTTAACGGGGATACCCGTAAGGTTTAAAGTGCGAAAGTCGGAATAGTTTTTTTCGTGCTATCGTATAAGCGTATGTCGTATATCGATAGTACGATCGCACGAATTAAAAGGAGTTAATATGAACATTATTTTAGCAATTATTTTGGCATATTTAGTGGGATCAATACCCACAGCGTATATTTTTTGTAAGCTGCTTAAGGGGATTGATATCAGAGAGCATGGAAGCGGGAATGTCGGCGCGACGAATGTCGCAAGGACTATAGGAAAAGGCCCGGGAATTTTAGTGCTCTTTTTAGATTTTCTTAAAGGATATGCGTCTGTCAGCGTATTGCCGGCTATTTTCTTGGGCGGTATGGAAAATAAAATTGTTGTTGTAACTATGATGGGAGCGGCGGCAATTGCCGGGCATATATGGACGTGTTTTTTAAAATTTAAAGGCGGCAAAGGCGTGGCGACAACGGCAGGAGTTATAACAGGTCTTGCTCCGGTGATAATATTAAGCTGCCTTATCGTCTGGATAATAGTTTTTTCAGTTTGGAGATACATTTCTTTAGCATCAATAGTAGCGGCTCTTTTTTTGCCGGTATTCGCGCTTATTTTTAATAAAGG
>JBFZAV010000145.1:0-2757 GCA_041308745.1 Candidatus Omnitrophota bacterium
TTGGGGACATATCGAGCGATTACATTCTTGGGTAGGCAGCACAATTATAATAGGTGGATATGGGTTTGTGGGCGGCAAATTTCTATCACCACCATTAGGATTAGGATATGGGTTTGAAGTAGGATATGGGTTAGGCGTATACGTAGGATTAGGATTAGGATATTGACCACCGTTTCCACTGCCTTGATTTCCGGGCTGGCCTTGCGGTCCCATATCGCCGGTCTGACCTTTGTCGCCTTGCGGTCCCTTGTTGCCTTCCGGTCCCTTAATACCTTCCACTTTTTCCGTTTTACCGCAAGACATGAAACCTATAGCTAGGCTTGTCGCAGCAATGATTCTAATGATTCTACCCATTTTTTCCCCATTTCACTATCATTGTTATACCAACGATGGATCGTAGCACTAGATATTCCAAGCGCAAAGCCTAGTTGTCTGAGCGATCCATATTTTTCCCGGCCTTCACTAAGTATCTTTTTTACATATACGTAATGATACCCATGCACGATTATGCGCCTGTTTTCTCTTTGTAAATTTTCCATGTTTTTTTGTTTGTTTTCACTTTAGTTGTCTTGCATGTCCCCCCACCAAATTTGCCATTAACAAACTTAGAGACATACAAGACAGGGTGGATATACTATCGCAGTTTTTAAATTGCAAGCCTAAAAATAGTATGCAACTTTCTTTTTGGGCAATACTTCAAAACCTTTTACAATTCTGTAGTCTTTCGCCGTCTCTTCATTCTTTTCAAGCCATTCTCTGAGCTCTTTTTGGCTTTCAAAAATGGTTTCGACTTTCACTACAAAAAACTTCTGTTTTTCGCGTCTTTCGCGCTTTGCTTCCTGCTCTTCACTCTCGTCGGCAACTTCGTCGATAATGTCTTCTACCGTTTCAAATGGATCGACCATACGTAAAATTCCTCTTCCAATTATTAATAAAAGTTATGTATATAGATATCGGTATTGCTCAAAAAAGGAAACAACAAAATGCCAAAAATACTACTTAATGTTGAAAATTTAAAACGAGTTACGGTATGGGTAGATTCGCCGAAATGGGATCAGCTCGCCCAAGTTGTAGAAAACAGGTCAGCGTTTTTAAGGGAGCAAATAGATGTAAAACTTATTCGGGATAAGCGCAGCAAAGAGCGGCGCGGTGATAAGTGAGAATTTCAAACCTTCGCACTGTCAATAAGTACATACTAAATAGTCGTCTATCGAGTTCTGAAAAAATCATCATGCTTGTAGTCAGTGTTTTTTCTGAGGGTGGCCGTGATAAAATCGATGAACAGTTTATATGTGAGAGGGCAGGGCTTAGTAGTTCAGTGGCCGAAATGATCATTTGTGATCTTATTGCAAAAGGTCATTTGACGTTTATTGCTGTTCATAAAAAAGGCATTGCGTACAATCATCACAGCATTGCTGCTAGTTTTTTAAGCAATGTTGAGTGAGTTTATTTTTGCTAAATGAAATTACTCACTTTAGCTTGAATTTTATTTTTTTGGAGTCTAATTAATTGAAACGAACTTTGAGACTAAATTGATTTAAACATAAAAAAAAGCAGCTTCCCTGGAAGTTAGCTGCTTTTCAAAAACAAAAACTATTTTCTTAGCAAAAGTGGATTTAAAACATACAGGCTAAAAAAGCAACAGTTTTAATACCCATTTTTGCTAGGAAAGAAAGGCAAAAAATGGGACTATCTACTAAACTAAAAGATATCGCTGCAGAAAATCAAATCAAAGAGATCGAAGAATTATTAGCTCCAAGCTTCACACCACTCCCATACAACAAAAAACTACTAACCAGTATCAACGTCACGAATACGCTTAATTATATTCATTTCCTAGAAAGAGGCGAGCACGCGCTTATTAGTTTTTTAATCAGAAGAGCACCGCTTAAAAATGGTGAACATGACCTAGCATCGGCAAGGTTCGATCTTTCAAATGGGTTACTAGCTTCTATTGCCAAGTATTGCAGGGAAACGGTTAGGAAGCATAAGGAAGGGGCTCAAGCGCGTGGGATCATACTAATAGATGGTAAGCCATGGTCTGAGCACAAGGGCAAGCCACAGCGAACACAGGTAATCACCTTTACCTTAGAATTTATAGAATGGTTCAAAAAGTGTGTGGCAGAAAAGCGCATTCAAGATTCAAGGTTGTTCGGCTATTGCGATGGTTATATCCAAAAAATGGAAAAGCAGACGGTCAGAGCAAGGCTTGCAAAAATGGCTTTTACCGGAAGACAACTATTGATAACTGTTGGGGATAACTTGTCTTACCTAGCTAAAGAATTGGTACCCCCCCGTACCAATTCCGTAGGCATTAATAGTAAGATAAGAGATCTAAATATTGAATACATGTTAGGCGATGGCAAAACCTACTTCGGTAAAAAGGAAAGCGTAAAATCTAAAATATCGCATGCTCTACTTTCCACGATGATCCCGACAAAAACCGAAAAATATAAGCCGATAACTAAAGCAACTATCAAATTTTGCAGTGATTTGCTTATAAGTGGGATGACAAAATTCGAAGTTGCAAGGCAAATGATCAGTCAGGGATATGTCAAAACAGTGGAGGAGTTTGAGACAAAGCTTTTTTCTCAGACAATTGTTTAGGGCTCATAACGAGCTCAAAACTGAAACGCAGATAAAATAGAAGAGCTTGGGAATAGCCAAGATTGGAATGCTTTTACTCAAGGTAGTTAAATTGGCGCTATGCTTAAATTTTAAGCACACCACGAAACAGAAAAGGAATACCCATGAATG
>JBFZAV010000146.1:0-3021 GCA_041308745.1 Candidatus Omnitrophota bacterium
CTGGGCACGCATCTTTATTTATAATTGGCCTATGTTCATTGCTAGAAAATCCCAAATAATCTTCAAAAGGATAAGGCTCTTCTCTTTCTTCTTGTTTTGCCCGTTTTACAAAATCTTTCCTAGATAAATACAATGCCCGGTTTTCAATCTGTTCAAACAACTTTTTTTTCAGTTCGATATTTGACCTGTCTAGCTGATATAATTTAATATCATTTCAAATTTGTTCTTTTTCCGCTTCGTCTTTTTCTCTGACTTCTTGAGTATTTATATTTTGGTGTGGATTTTCCCGGCTCATAGTAAAATCATAGCATGTTCCCGATGTTTTAAAAGCGTTGTTTGAGTAACTTTAGTTGTTAGCCATACTTGTTCTGGGCACTTTGGAGTGTATGTGTCAAGCTCGTAGGTTTTTGGTAAAATATTCAAAGACTTAGGAGAAATTATTAGAACCCGCAAAAACCGTAGTCTAGAAACGGCGATTAGACCAACCTCTTTTTTGCAAAAGCAAAGCCCGAACCTGATTTAAGATATCTCTCAAAATCATAAGCTTTCATTTTATCTTCAAAACAGCAATACCAAGTCATTTCGAAGGGTTGTTTGTTTGATGTGTATCGGTTTTTTATAGAATTATGCTGTTCAAGTCTTTTTTCAAGATTGGTAGTAACTCCTTTATAATAACTGCCGTCTTTTTGGCTTCTAATGATATATACAAAATACATAAAATTATCGTAGAGAAATGCCCTGCTTCGCACAAGGCTACGCAGGGCACTCCTTCGCTCTTATTTTATTGAAGTACTGCGCATTACTTCACTAAAGTTTCGTAGTGCGCGCACTTCGAAGCTTCCGTAAGGAAGCGAAGTATTGCGCGCACTTCGAAGCTTCCGTAAGGAAGCGAAGTAGTGCGGAATACGAGAATCGAACTCGTATCTCAACCTTGGCAAGGTCGTATTTTACCACTAAACTAATTCCGCTTAATATAATTTAATTCTACCGATTTTAAAAACAATGTCTAGAATTTGTGCCGGGGACAGGGGTTGAACCTGCACTCCATAAAGGAACATGGTCCTAAACCATGCGCGTCTG
The DNA here is from genome assembly GCA_041308745.1 of Candidatus Omnitrophota bacterium. Lineage (GTDB taxonomy): Bacteria > Omnitrophota > Gorgyraeia > Tantalellales > Tantalellaceae > PPR-0476. The sequence goes on from JBFZAV010000146.1 coordinate 1,081, forward strand.
CCAATTCCGCCACCCCGGCGACGGAGAAATTTTAACTCATCAGCTCTTCTATTTCTTTCTTTCCTTCTTCATTTTCTTTTACTTGTTCGGCGTCCAGCTTGAGAAGCATCGTTTCAAACTCGGCGATGTGAGTTTTTTCTTCTTTGGCGATATCAAGTAAAACTTTTTTGATGTCTTCGTTTTCCGTCATGGAGGCCATCTGCTCGTAAAAATTCACCGCGTCAAGTTCGGCGATCATTCCGGCTCTCAAAATTTCTTTGTCTATATCCTCTTTTTTAACTTTGTCCAAATTGATTGGTAATTGCGATAACATAATACAATAATTTTTAATTTTAAATTTTTAATTTGACCGGTGCTCGGGGTGGGACTTGAACCCACATCCCATAGGGACACGATTTTAAGTCGTGCGCGTATACCGATTCCGCCACCCGAGCTTTGTCCGCCTTCGCTAAAGCTTCGGCGAGACGCTGAATTTTTATAGTCGCCCTCGCTTCTTAAAAATTCGCGGAGGCCCGGGGGGGAATTGAACCCCCGTATAAGGGTTTTGCAGACCCTTGCCTTACCACTTGGCTACCGGGCCGTTAATTATAGAGTACTAGCTATTTGTCGGTTTTTCAAATATTTCCAGCGTGTCTCGGGGGGCTATTCCTGCGTTTGTTTGCACAAGAGCGCCAAATTGCTCTCCCTCGGATACTTCTTTTTTGTTTGTTTGTTGTTGTTTGAGCTCCGTTATTTTCCCTTCGCCAAGAGGGAAATCTCTTCTGAAAATTTTAACTTTTGCTCCGAGAACTATTTTCCCCGATATTACTTCGCCTCCGACAATTTTTTTGCTTTTTTCGTCTTTGAATATTTTGAGTATCTTCGCTTTCCCCAAGCTTTCTTCGGTTTTTTCTACGGGTTCTCTTTTGGCGATTTCTTCTTCAAACCATTTCTCGGCCTCATATATGATATTGAATAAATGAATCGACGAGTCGTGTTTTTCCGCCATAAGTATCATGTCATTTGAACACCCCACGTTGAATCCCACAATGATGGTTTTTTTACCGCTTCCCGCGAGCTTGATATCGTCTTCATTTATATCACCTACATTGCTTCGAAGAACGTTGATTTTTATTTTTTCTTTTTTGACTTCTTTTATTTTATCAAAATAAGATACCAACGCTTCCATTGAACCCAGAGTGTCGGTTTTTATTATGACCGGGATTGAAACTTTGTTTTTGTCCGTACTTTCGCCGAATTTTATCGGTCCGTTTTTGGGGGCTTGCGTTTCCTCGGGAATTTCTTTTTTGTTTGTAAATGAATTGAATATCGCTCCGGCTTCCGGCAGTTTGTTGAACCCGGTTATTCTTATGGGCGAGGAAGCTTTGGCTTCTTTTATTTTTTGGCCCCTAAAGTCTTCAAAGATTCTCACGGGGGCGATTGCTCCTCCGGCTGCCACAAACATTCCTTGTTTTAGGACGCCGTTTTGGATAACAAGAATCGCCGAAATTCCTCTCTTTCTATCCACTTGGGACTCAACCACAAAGCCCGAGGCGTTAATGGTGGAATCCGTTTCCAGGTCTTCCATGTCGGCCGTTAAAAGTATTATTTCCAAAAGATCATCCACTCCGTCTCCTGTTTTTGCGGAAATGTTTATGGCGGGTACTTTGCCTCCCCATCCCTCGACAAAAACTTCTTTTTCGGTGAGTTCTTTCTTAACGCGGTCGGGAACGGCGCTTTCTTTGTCTATTTTGTTTATAGCCACGACAAAAGGGATCTCGGCTTCTTTTATTGCCGTTAGAGCTTCTTCCGTCTGCGCTTTTACTCCATCATCCGCCGCTACAACCAAAATCGCCACATCGGCAATTTTTGTGCCCCTGCTTCTTATCTTTGAAAAAGCCTCGTGGCCCGGCGTGTCAAGAAAAGTAACGGTTCTTTTTTCGCCGGCCTTGCCTGTCGTTT
>JBFZAV010000147.1:0-5386 GCA_041308745.1 Candidatus Omnitrophota bacterium
CATGGATCGCCCTTGTTCCATATACCAGGCGAGAGCGAGGCCGAAAGTAGAGTATAAAATTCCTCGCAGGGGAATTTTATACGTCCCTGACAAGGAATAACCAAACAGCCTTTTTATAGAATTGTCTTGAAGATCGGATCTTTTATATCAACTTCTTAGCTTTTGAAGGTCTGAATAGAAATTTGGGTAGGAGGTTTCGACGCAGTCAACACTATTTATAGCGCACTCACCGTCCGAAACCAGCGCCGCTATCGCCATGCTCATGGCTATACGATGATCTCCGAAACTATCGAGTTCGGCATGTTTAAACTTTTTATATCCGCCTTTTATTACGAGAGAATTATTGCCCTCTTCCTCAAGCTCGCATCCCATTTTCCTTAAATTAACTGTCATGGTTTTAACGCGGTCGCTTTCCTTAACTTTAAGCTCCTTTATGCCCTTAATAACCGTTTCGCCTTTTGCCATACATGCGGCAACTATTAAAACGGGGATCTCATCAATTAAAAAAGGCATCTCTTTCTCTTCTATTACCGTACCTTTTAAGGGTGAATACCTAACCGCTACATCGCCTATAGGTTCCAGCTTTCCATGAAGCTCGGTAACTTCAATGTTAGCCCCCATCCTTTCAAGCACATTTAAAATGCCTATACGCGTGCGGTTAAGCCCTACTCTTCTCAAAATTATATCCGATGACTCTACAATTGTTCCTGCCACAAAAAAGAAGGCCGCGCTTGAAATATCTCCCGGAACTTCAACATCTCTTGCCTTAAGTTCTTTCAAACCGTTAATTTCAGTTGTAAGAGTATCTCTCTTTATATCGGCGCCGAAACATTCGAGCATCCTTTCGGTGTGATCCCTGGACTGAAAAGGTTCCGTTATGCTGGTCTTGCCTTCGGCGTATAGCCCGGCCGCAAGAACACAAGACTTTACCTGAGCGCTTGGAACGGGCGAATTATAGTTGATGGCCTTAAGAGGTTTCTTAATGCCCGTAATCTTTAACGGAGCATGATCCCCGCCCTCCATAGGCTCGATTAAAGCGCCCATTTGTGTTAACGGGTCTATTATCCTTTTCATGGGTCTTTTTGAGAGAGATTCATCACCCGTAAGAATTGTCGTAAAACTCTGGCCGGCAAGTATGCCTGAAAGCACACGCATAGTTGTGCCTGAATTACCGAGATACAAATTGCCGGAAGGCGCCTTTAAGCCCTTTAACCCTCCGCCTTTAATGTAAAGCCCGCTACCCTCTCTTGTAATCTCAATTCCCATGGCCCTAAATGAATCAAGAGTCCTGAGACAGTCATCCCCAAAAAGGAAATTACTTACTTTTAAATCTCCCTTGGCTATGGAACCAAACATTACGGCCCTGTGCGAAATACTTTTATCCGGTGGAACAATGATCTCGCCTTTTAAAGGTTTTTCCGCCTTATTTATTTTCCAATTCATGACTCTCTCCTTCTAATATTCTCTGCATATCGACGGGAAGCGGCGCATGGAACTCCACATAGTTTCCGGTCTCCGGATGCGTAAAACCTATCATTTCCGCGTGTAACGCATGTCTCGGGAACTCATCCTTTCTTCCGTATTTTGAATCCCCGAGAACAGGATTGCCGATATGCTTCATGTGCACACGTATCTGATGGGTTCTCCCTGTTTTAGGTTCAACGTCCAAAAACGTAAATTTCTTGTACCTCTTTATTACATGGTACTCTGAACGGGCGTTTTTCCCGCCCTCTTCTTCAACATCCATCATTTGTCTCTGCTGTTTGTGCCTTGCTATGGGCGCATCGATTACACCGTTGTCAAACTCGACTCTTCCCTTAACGATGGCCTTATAAACTTTTTTTACGGCTCTCTTCTGAAATTGTCTTGCTAAAGATCTTAAAGCCTTATCGGTTTTTGCAACAACCAAAACTCCGGAGGTTTCTTTATCCAGTCTATGAACAATCCCGGGCCTTACAGGATCGCCCGTATCGGCAAGCTTGCCGCAATGGTACATCAGGGCATTCACTAAAGTTCCGGCCCAGTTGCCTGCAGCCGGATGAACGACCATGCCGGCGGGCTTATTTATAACGATAATCTGATTGTCTTCGTAAATAATATCTAGCGGTATGTCTTCGGGCAATAGGTCCATATCCTTGGGCTCGGGAACCAATTTAATGTGAATCTCGTCGCCTTCCAAAACGGCTACACTTGGCTTGATAACCTCGCCATTAATTGTTATATGCTTGTCGTCGATCAGCTTCTTAACATATGTGCGCGAATAATCCTCGCCCAGCATAATTGCTATATACTTATCCGCCCTGGTACCGGCATATTCCGCTTCAACTATATATTTTTTTTCTTCCATAACTTTCACTTAATTATTGGCGGGGCCTGTCACGGTAAAACGTTCATGGGCCCCTCCGCCCGGTGTGGATCCTCCCATTCACGCTTTACCGTGCCACCCGCCGCCCTTAATCCTGTATCTCTGCCCCTTCAGTCCCACAAAAAGTCCCACACCCGCTAAAAAGAGCCCCACGCTTATTAACTGCCCCAGTGTTAGCCCAAAAATAACGCCCGGGTTATCATCTCTTAAAAAATCAATGAAAAACCTCTGCACGGAATAAAGCATAAGGTATATTGAAAACACATATCCTTGAAAAGGTTTGTTTTTTCTAATCATAAGTAAAAAAACAAACAAAAGCATTAGTAATGCGCTTGATATGATTTGTGTGGGAATTCTTTTAACAACATCGCCCGGGAATGTTACTCCTATTGGAAGCTTTGTAGCGGCGCCATAACAGCATCCGTTAAAAAAACACCCGATACGTCCGATTGCGTGGCCCAAAGCAGCATAAGGAGCAAATAAATCTATCGTTTTCCAGAACTCCATTTTTTTAAATGCGACAACAGCGGCCATGCAAAAAAATGCGGACACTAAGGCTCCCTGAAACGCCAAGCCTCCCTCGTTTATTAAAAAAGCCCTTAAGGGACTGCCCGCATAATCTTTCCAATTAATGATAACAAAAAGAATCCTTCCGCCGGCCACACCGCCTATAAGCAAGGCAAAAAGTATATCAAAAATATCGTTCTTATCGATATTTTCTCTTTTTGCGGCTTTCAATAAAAAAATTGCCGGGATAAGAAAACCTAGGGCCACAAAAAAACCGTAAGAATAAACCGTAACGGGTCCTATGGAAAAAAGTATTCTGTGCATTTAGTTCTTTACCTCTTTGCTTCTTTGCTTCTATTAACAAGTAACGAAAATACTAAAATTACCGCGCCGATTGTTATAAAACTGTCTGCTATATTAAATACCGGCCACACTCTGAAATCAATAAAATCTATTACATAACCCAATCTTACCCTGTCAGTAAGGTTGCCCACGGTGCCTGATAGAATAAAAATAAGGGCCGTCTTTTCCGCGTTTTTCAGCACGTGGTCTTTCCGTATCAAAATATAATTAATAAGAAATACCGCCGCTACCGCGGTAACAACAAATAAAAAAGGCGCCGACTTGAACATTCCAAAAGCCGCGCCCTGATTATGAACTAAAGTTATGTGAAAAATGTTATTAATAACCGGTATGGATTGGCCTAAAGATAAATACCTCTCTGCGAATATTTTTGCAGACTGATCAAAAATGTAAATTGCAAGAACAGCTAAATAAAAAAAACTTATCTGTCCTATTGTTTTTCTGATTCTTCCTGACATTTGAAACAATATTCCGCTTGCGGCATTACTTCAAGACGGCTTTTCGGTATGTTGCATCCGCACATATCACACCGTCCGTACGAACCTTCATCAACTCTTTGGATAGCATCATCCAGGGCGAGCAATCTTTGTCTGTCGTTGTCAGCCATTTCAAACATGAATTCCCTGTCATAAAGGTCGCTTGCCATATCAGCCATATGAAATGTATAGCTGGAAAGATCACCCGAGGAGTCTTTAATGGATTTATTCAAAGACTGTCCCCTTAAATTCATAAGTTCTTCCAAAATCTGGGCTTTTCTCCTTACAAGAGCTTTTCTTATTTTACCAAGCTCTTTAGCCGAATAAAAACTCTTAAAAGTCTTCGCGGCCGCTTTCTTGGCAGATTTTTTTACGCTTTGCTTTTTTGCTGCCTTTGGTTTAGCCGTCTTCCTTATTGTTTTACTTTTTTTCGCGGCAGATTTTGAAGTTTTCTTTTTTGCCATCACTTGCTCCTTTCAGAGACCACATTATAACATCTCTGGCATAAATCTGTGTTGTCTTTATTCTTTCCTATTGTTTCGCTGTAATTCCAGCACCTTGGACATTTTTCTCCGATAGCCTTTTTAACGCCAATTCTAATTTTCATCGCGGCATATCCTTCCATGCCGTCTTCAGGCTTACCCAATACCGCCGCCTGTGAAACTTTAAAAAGAAACGGAAAGAGTTCCTCGTTTGCCTTGATAAACTTTTTCCCGGCATCATCTTCCGAATAAAGAGTAATCATTGCCTCAAGGGAACTACCTATCATACCTATTTCTCTCTTAGTTTCAAGCATTTTCATCACAAAATCTCTAAGCTTAAGAATGTCCTCCCATTTCTTGTCAAGTTCCCCGTTCTGCCAGATCTTCATCTCATCCTCTTTAGGCCAGTCGGTCATGTGGATGCTCTCTTCCTTTTTGCTGAGGTTTGTGTGCATCAAAACCTCTTCGGAAGTAAACGAAAGTAACGGAGCGGAAACACGGGTAAGCACATCTAAAACTTTAAAGAACACCGTTTGGGCAGACCTTCTTTCCCTGGACATGGGACCAACTATATACAGCGTATCTTTTAAAACATCAAGATAAACGGAGCTCACCTCGTAAACACAGAAATCGTAAACCGCCCTGTAAACTTTATGAAATTCCCATTTATCGTAGGATTCGGTCACGTTTTTAACAAGCTTATAGAGACTTGACAACATCCACCTGTCAATTTCAAGAAGCTCGCTATACTTTAAGGAATCTTTGTCCGGATCAAAATCGTAAAGATTGCTCAAAAGATACTTGAAAGTGTTTCTGATTTTTCTATATCCATCGGCAAGCCGAGCAAGTATCTCCGTGGAAAGTTTTATGTCGCCCACATAATCGCTGGAAGCGACCCACAGCCTGAGTATATCGGCTCCATATTTTTTCATAACCTCTTCGGGCCTTATGACATTTCCGATGGACTTGGACATTTTCTTGCCCTCGCCATCAACGACAAACCCGTGAGTTAAAACTTTTTTATACGGCGCCCTTCCCTTCATGGCCTTTGAAGTTATAAGCGCGGCCTGAAACCATCCCCTGTGCTGATCGGAACCTTCAAGGTAAAGATCCGCCGGGAAAGAAAGCTCTTTCCTTGCGTCCAGAACCGCTTTATGACTTACGCCCGAATCAAACCAGACATCCAGGATATT
>JBFZAV010000148.1:0-3270 GCA_041308745.1 Candidatus Omnitrophota bacterium
GGCGAAAGAGGGGAAGATTATATTGACGATAGCCAGGTAGAGTTTGACGATGACAAGAAAGACGATGGGGATTTTTTTGATTATGGCGACGGTACTGAACACGAAGCTTCTATAGAAGAGGTTGATAAGGCGCATGGCGAAACGGAAGTCTATGATTACGACGAGAACAAATACAGGACGATAGATAACGATTAAGAAGGTGACAGTTGGGTAAAAGGTGCGAAAAATGTTTAAGGGAATATAACAATGCCTGGAACAAGTGTCTTTTTTGCGGGACAGCGCTAAAAGAAGATGAGGAATTAAGCGGCGCTTCTAAGGAAGAAGATAGAGGAGTTGAAGATGAAGGACTTACGGTGCCGAAGCTTGAGTTTTTAATAACAACAATTATAATCGCCGTTTCTATACTTGGGATATTTTACCTAATATATGTCACGGGAGCAAAATACTGGTCCAATTTTCAGAACGATATGTACCAGCGGGGAAGGTTCCCTAATGTGAAACTCGAACGAATATAACAAAGGGAGGCGGGTAATGAAGAAACTTGTAGCAATTTTTGTGGCAGTGATGTTTCTCTTGTGCAGCAGTTTAGCGATTGATTCTTTCGCCATGCAAGGCGGCAAAGGTGAGGGCATGATGATGAAGCACAAGGGTATGGGTATGATGAAAGGGAAGGAAGACCTAAGCGGTAAATTCTGCGGAAAGGCCGGGTTTATATTAAAAAACGGCGAAGAACTTGCCCTGACGCCTAAACAGGAAGAAGATATCAAGAATTTAAAGGCCGAAACAAAGAAGGCGCTTATTAAGAATCAGGCAGAGATAGAAGTGATTGAAGTTGATATCGAGACAGCTCTTTGGATGGATGCTATTGACACCGCGGCGGTTAATGTGCTTGTTGATAAAAAGTACGAACTTAAGAAAGAAAAAACAAAGATGCTTGTAAACGCTCTGGCAAACTTAAAAAACATTCTCACGCCGGAACAAAAGACGAAGTTAAAAGGGCTATACAAGAAACAGATGTAGTTAGTGGCAAGGGGTTTTAAAAACAAGCCGGGATCGGAAGAATTTCCGATCCCGGCTTGTGTCTTGACCCATGACCCATGCTCCTTGACCCTGATTATATCTTAAACTAATCCTTATAAACCTCAGTTTTTCCTTCAGGTTTTCCGTAAGAATCGTAATAAGAGACAGTTTCGTGGCTCAAAAGCGGGACATTCGGGGCGTATTCTTCGTCAGGATCTATTCCATCAAGTCCGTAATACTCTTTGTTTGTTAAATCGCCTATGGAATTATAGCCCTTACGTTCCTTTACCATGCCGTCGTCGCCGAAATATGTTTCCTGAATAAGCTGGTCGCCTGCATATCTCAACTTTACTGCCGCCCAGCCGTCGGCTGTTTCTCTTAATTTTCCGCTGGAGTTATAGAAACTTTCTTCTGTCTTTTTTCCGTTTATGTCATATTTGATATTCTGTTCAAGCGAACCGTCTTCTCTGTAGTAGCTTATTTCCGAAGTGTCGCCCATATCGTTCAATAACTTAAACACCTTAATTTTACCATTCGGCCAATATTCACATTCTTTGCTGTAGGCCCATGAGGTCGGGGCAAAGATAGAGACAGCAAAACATGCCAAAATAAAAATAGATAATATACGCTTCACATTTTCTCCTTTTGTTTATTGCCTATCATTATAGAACAAACCGTACAAAGTCGCAAGGCGGCTTTTGGCTGAAAGAGGTAAAAATATTGGCGGGTGGCACGGGTAAAACATGAGTGGGAGGATCCACACCGGGCGGAGGGGCCCGCGAATGTTTTACCCGTGACAGGTCCCGCCACTACTGTATCTTGTGCTTGACCCTTCGGCACATCGTGCTATAATTCACCTGTAATGAAAAAAGCAAAGATAGAAGATAATCCATATTACGGTGATTTTGTTAATAGCCAGGTCGGGCTTATAAAGTCACGGATAAAGCTGTTCTGCATACTTGCTGTAGTGATTTATCTTTTAGCCTCGGCAATAAGCATGGCAATGCTTCCCGAAGAATTTAACCCGTCCGAAACTTCTGTAATAATAGTTCTTGTTATCAGCAGTCTCTTGATAAGGTTTTCGATAGCAAGGGTTCATTCGATACGGACGGCAAAATTTCACGCGTATCTTTTTACCATGGTGGTTCTCGTTCTTCTCACAAAAGCCAGCATGCTGTACCCTAAAGATTACAACTTGAGCGAGGCAACATATCTTTTCTGTCTTTTTCTGGTTTCGTTTACCGTGCCGTGGAAACCCATTGAGATACTCCCGATAACTCTTATGCATACCACGGCGTTTATTTTTCTTTTTTACTATGTCCGGGGCGAGGCCTCCTATAGTGTCGACATTTCAAGCCTGTACAGCGGGGAATTTTTCCCCATGGTGGGAGGGTTAATATTTCTTACGATGGGTTTTATTCTATGTTTTGTTATCAGGAAAAACGAGTTTTTAAGGGATCTTGAAAATTATGTTCTTCTTAAAGAGGTTGAAAAAAGAAACATTCAAATGCAGAAGGAACTTCAGCTCGCGACCAAAGTGCACAAAACTCTAATACCAAAATCCATTTATACCGATCTTGTTGACGTGGCGGTCATGTATCTTCCCATGTACTATATCGGAGGCGACTACGCGAAATTTCATTTTAAAAATAACGACAAGCTTATCCTTATGATATGCGACGTAACGGGGCACGGCGTTTCGGCGGCGCTTTTGGTTAACAGGGTGCATTCGGAATTTGAGCGTTTGGCAAAAGACGATAAGTCTCCGGGCGAGCTTCTTAAAGAGCTTAACGATTTTATTACCAACGATTTCAAGGAAATTGAAATGTACTTAAGCGCTTTCTCGTGTGAAGTCGATTTTAAAAATATGAAATTTAAATATTCAAACCATGGCCATCCTTCGCAGTATATTTACAGAATTAATAAGTCTCTCATAGAACATATGGATCCGCAGGCCGGTCTTTTGGGGTTACCCTTTCTTGAAAACGATGTAGTTGAACATGAAATAAATGTGAGTAAAGGCGACAAGATCGTGCTTTTTACCGACGGCGTGATTGAGACAAAAAATAAAATAGGCGTGGAATTCGGCAAAAAGAAACTTGAAGATTTCGTTGCAGAGACCCACTTATCCGGGGTTGATGAATTTAACAATAAGCTTCTGGCCGAGATAAATGAATATAACGCCGAAAACTTTAACGACGATATATTCGTGCTGTCGATGGATATAAAGTGACGGCTGTATATCGTACT
>JBFZAV010000149.1:0-3547 GCA_041308745.1 Candidatus Omnitrophota bacterium
AATAAGTTTTTCACTGCCGGATGGATAAATGTATTTAAAACCCGACCCCATAACGGCCAAGGTTCTTCCGCCGGCCCTTAACGCTCCGCGGTGCGCGGCCTGATCGATGCCCTGGGCCAAACCGCTTACGATGGTTATGCCTTTTTCGGCCAGTTCAAAAGCCATTTTTTCGGCCACCTGTATTCCGTACGCGGACGAGCGCCTTGAGCCAACTATCGCGACGGCATTTACATCTCTTTCGATTATTTCTCCCCTGTAAAACAAAACTTCCGGAGGGCCATAAATGTTCCTTAAGGTTTCCGGATAATTTTTATCATCGATCTTTAAAGTTTTTATATCAAAACCGCACTTCTTCATTGTTCAACTTCACCTTTTTCAAGAAGTTCAAGAAATATGTCCGTTATCACAGGGTCAAGTTTAGTCCCTTTTTCCTCTTCCATAATTTTTATGGCATTCTCTTTTGAAAAAGCTTTACGATAAGGCCTGTTGGAAGTCAGCGCCTCGTATATGTCCGCAACGCTTAAAATTCTGGCCTCTAAAGGGATCTCTTCCCCCTTTAGTCCGTATGGGTACCCCGAGCCGTCATAATTTTCATGGTGATAAACCACCATCGGTATAATTTCTCTCAGGAAAAATATGGGATATATGATTTCGGCCCCCCATTTGGCGTGCTTTTTCATCTCTTCATATTCTTCAATCGTAAGTTTTCCATTTTTAAATAATATTTTTTCGTCAACGACAAGTTTTCCGACATCATGCACAAGCGCGGCAAGTTTGAGCCTTTCGATACCCTTCTCGCCCATATTCATTTTCTTCGCTATTGCGGCCGCATATGTTGCGACATTCGCGCAGTGGTCCGCCGTGTCAGACTCCGCCGACTCCAGCGCCTCAAAAAGAGCATCGATAATTTCGTCGTATAGTTCTATTCTTTCTTCATCGGACAGTTCATGCAATTTTGTCTCGTTTTCTTCCCCGGGCCTGCCGCCTTCTTTACCGATAAACATCATAAAAAAATCATCTTCTCTCTTAAGGGGTATGCTTATCCATGAAATCGGTTTAACCTCTCCGCCTTTTGTAAGAACGCTGGTCTGAAAGGCATTGGAATCCTCGCTCGTCTTAACAAGTTCAAAGACCCTGCGCATCTCCTCTCTGGACTTTTTGGGCACAATTTGATTAATCCAGTCTTTGCCCATAATCTCTTCACTTGAAAACCCCAAAACTTCAACATGCTTCGGATTAACATAAACCAGCGCTCCATTATCATCTGTGATCATAAACGAAGTGGCCGCGTTTTTAAGAAGCTTATCAAAAAACAAAATGTACGGTATCGGAAAATTTGCGCTCGGTTTTTTCTCTGGATGCCCTGAATTTTTACCCGCCATAAATTAAACCCTTTATCCTTTCTATTATTTTTTCAATATTTGCGTCATCAGTATTAACATGGAAATCAGCCTTTTTGTAAAAAGGTTTTCTGGCCTCCAATAGTTCCTTAATTTTTCCCAGGGGATCAGCAACATTCAAAAGAGGTCTGTGTTTCGCTTTCCCGGTTCTTTCCAGAATAACCTCCGGCTTTGCCCATAGACAGATAATAATCCCCGTCTTTTTTAAAAAGTTCATATTATCTTCGTTAAGAACAACGCCGCCGCCTGTATCGACAACCTGGTTCGCTCTTTCGCTTACCTCTTTAACCGCTTTTTTTTCGATGTTGCGGAAATACGGCTCGCCGGAATCGTCAAATATACTGCTGATGCTTCTATTTTCTTTTTTAACTATAACCTCGTCGGTGCTTACATATTCCATGCCGAGAGCTTTCGACAAAGCTTTAGCTATAGTGGTTTTTCCGGTTCCCATAAATCCGACTAATACGATGTTTTTCATAATTCTTATATTTTTCTTATCGCCGCCAAATATCCCTTAAGATTTCTTTTCATTTCTAAAATCGAATCGCCGCCGAACTTTTCGGTTAGTTTTGACGCGATCTCTATGGCAACAGCGGCTTCCGCAATTACGCCGCAGGCCGCCACGGCCGTAACATCAGCCCTTTCCGTTGACGCTTTTGCTTCTTTCTTGGAATTAATATTCACGGTTCTCAAAGGTTTCGACAATGTAGCAATCGGTTTCATATAACCTTTAACAACAATAGGAGAACCGTTGGTCATTCCGCCTTCTATACCGCCCGCCTTATTTGAGCCCCTTAAAAAAGATCTGCTTTTTTTGTCGTAAAAAATTTCGTCATGCACCGCTGATCCGTATTTTCCTGCCGCCTCAATGCCGTCTCCCAAAGAAACAGCCTTTACCGCCGGTATGGACATGATGGCCCTTGCGATTGCTCCGTCAATTCTTTTATCCCACTGGGTATAAGAACCAAGCCCGGGGGGCACCCTCCTTGAGATAACTTCAAAAACTCCTCCAAGGGTATCGCCCTTCTTTGACGCTTCGTCTATTTTTGCGCGCATTATTTTTGCGGCTTCCTTATCGGCGGTGCGAAGATCTGATTGTTCCGCTTGTTTTATTATTTTCTCGTAAGAAAGACCGGAAACATCCGCCTTTATCCCGCCAAGCATAATAACATGGCTGAACACATCAATATTTAATTCACTTAAAATCATCTTTGCCACGGCGCCAGCCGCTACTTTGGCCGCCGTTTCTCTGGCGCTTGCCCTTTCAAGAACGCTTCTCGCCTCGCAAAAATTGTATTTTATTAGCCCCGCGAGGTCAGCATGTCCGGGCCTGGGGCAAAATACATCAGGAAGTTTATCTATCTTGAAATCCCTGTTATAAATAATCATTCCGACGGGACTTCCGATAGTAACGCCTTTTTTAATCCCGGAAATAATATTAACTTTGTCCTTTTCGATCTTCATTCGTCCGCCGCGGCCATACCCCACCATTCTTCTTGCCAGCTCTTTATTGATAAACTCTTCCTTGAGTTTTAGGCCGGCCGGCACGCCGTCAATTATCGCCATAAGACCGATACCGTGAGACTCTCCGCTAGTTAAATATCTAAGCATGTTCTGCTCCTTTTTTTAAGAAGTAAAGATGTAAAGAAATAAAGAAGTATAGAACCAGAAATCTTTATCTCCTTACCTCTTTACTTCTTTTTCAGTATACATAAAACAACTTCTCAATTATCAGATCCCCGTACAACATACAAATAAACGCCGCGATAGACAGATACGGCGCATAGGGTATAATATCTTTTTTATACTTAATTTTAGCAACAATTCCGGCTATGGCTCCGAGAACCGGCGCCATAAAAAAAACAAGCAGAACCAGCTTCCATCCCAAAAATGCGCCGATCATGGCCATTAATTTAACGTCTCCGCCTCCAAGAGCTTCTTTTCTAAAAACAAGCTCTCCCAGAAACCCCATTAAATACATGCTCAAGCCACCCGCGACAACACCCAAAATTGACATCAAGAAAGCTTCTCCCATTGAACGCCCGGGCAAAGACGGATAAAGCGTAACCAAAATAACCCCTATAAGAATACCGGGCAGACTTAAAACATCGGGCACAATCTGATATTTTAAATCAATAAAAATTACG
>JBFZAV010000150.1:0-2965 GCA_041308745.1 Candidatus Omnitrophota bacterium
GGGTTTAGGGTTTAGGGTTTAGGGTTTAGTTAAAAATTTATATCTATCCGCTATACGCTCTACGCTAAACGCTAAAAGAATAACAGGTCCCGCCGATACTAATAGCAGAAAACAAAAAAACCGTTTCTACAGAATTTCTGTAAAAACGGTTTTTATATTTGGAATTTCTATCTTACCAGTAGAGTTTTTCGAATCTTTCGGAGTATCTTTTTATCCACTCGCGCGAGGCTTCCTGGAGAGATATTTCCCTTCCAAGCTGAAGCGATCTTAGAACGCGATATTCTTCTATCAAATAAATCTGCTCAATAAGTTTTACTTTGAAAGCATCGGAATAGCTTACAAAACAAACTCCTATTCTAAAGAGCCCTGTATCTTCATCTTTAATTGAATGCACTACGTTTGCTTTAATATGAAAAACCTTTTCATATAAAGGCAGCGACAATCTTATTGTTTTTCCGGGTTCAACACTCTCTTTAGACATAAAGAGAAGCCCGCCCTCGCTGATGTTTACAGTCTCGCCTTTATGCGCCGACTCTTCATCTTCGACTTTAAATTCTAACGGACTGACAAGCAAATGTCTTATATATCTGCGTCTTTCCCTGCCATCGGGGCCAATCTGATCCTCTAGATTTTGATCTTTGTTTTCTTCTATCACAGTTACCTCTTTCTTTTTTTATCTCACTTTAAGAAAAATTGCGCTTATCATTATAGCAAATTATTCTGTCTCAAATCATTCTCAAGCTTTTCAACAGCTTCCTTGAGTTTCGGAAAAAGTTTAACATTTATATTAATTCCTTTTCCCGTAGGCACCTTCTCATCGCCTTGAGGCGGCTGCGTCCAGATACGTATATCAATAACATCGTTACCCTGATATTCAGAAATACGTATTTTCACGTCCTGATATTTATTTTTCGAAAATGATGCAACATCCTTTTCCATAAACACCTCCCTCGAAACTATTAATATTCATATTACATATAATATATAAAATTTGAAAAAAAAGCAAAACAAATCTAAGATTTTCATTCAACCTTCTTTTTTTCGATAATTTTGATGAAACAGAACAATGAAAGACCTAAAATGAACCCCCAAGATAGAACCAAAAAGACCCATCCCATTAAAGTCATACAGGTTTCCCCTTTATTTTTCTTTTTTTCCACGCAATTTTTACCAGAACTGCCAAAATCAGGAAGATTCCCAAAAGGACGATTCTAGCTACAAGAACATACAACTGATTCTCCTTCGGGACATTATCCATTCGTATTATTGGAAGCCAGTCCTGCCAGAACCATGCCGCTAAAACTATTAAAAGAAATAGCGGTGTTACGTACTTAATAACATATTTATAGATTGTGGGAATGCGCATATCCGCGCCGTGGTGCACCTCTTCCCAGGCCTTCTCGATTCCGAACATCCAACCGAAAAGAATAACTTCAACTGTTGCAAAAACTACAAGACAAAAAGTACCGCCCCAAAAATCAAGTTCATCCACAACGCCCTTTCCTAAAAAGAAAATGGCAAGGCTGCACAGGATAAACGCTACTGCGCCAAAAATAGTGACTGCTTTTTTTCTGGATAAATCAAATTCATCTTCAAGAAAAGAAACAGCCGGTATTGCCATCGAGACAGATGAAGTCAGCCCCGCAAGAAAAAGAAGCGCAAACCACAAAAATCCCAAAAGTTCAGAGAACGGCAAATTCCCAAAAATTAAAGGCATAGTCACAAATCCCAGGTTAAACGCCCCTGACTTCGCGATATCCCCCATCATCATGGGACCAAAAAATACAAATGCGGCCGGTATTACTATGCTTCCCCCTAAAACAACCTCTGCCATTTCATTCATACTGACAGCGCTAAGACCGGAGAGCGCAACATCATCACCTTTTTTTAAATAACTAGCATAAGTTAAGATGCAGCCGATACCGACGCTTAATGTAAAAAATATCTGCCCCGTTGCCGCAAGCCAGACCTTTGCTTCTTTTAGGCGCGAAAAATCAGGGTTCCAGAGATATCCCAGACCGTTCATAATATTCCAGGTTGGTTTAGAAGCATCTGGCGTGCCAAGCGATAAAACTTTAATTGCCAAAATAAACGCAAAAGCAAAAAGAATCGGCATGGCTATCTTGCATAACCGTTCTATCCCCCCGCGAATACCATAATTTAAAACTACCATATTTATCACGAAGGTAATCACGAAAAAACCATATGCCGGGGCAATGCTTGAAAAAAACTGATTTTTTTCTAACCCTTGAAAGCCTCTTAAAAAGGCCTGCATGGATGACTGGTCGTGTATTCCGGAATATTTTTGGACTAACGCGAAGAAACTGTAGGCTAGCGTCCATGATTCAATATAGGTATAGTAAACAAGTATTACCAGGGGTCCAAAAATACCAATAATGCCAAAATATTTTATGAACCTGCTTTTCTTCCATAGACTGTGAAAAATGCCGGGCGCCGTTGAATGCTCAAATCCGCCTCCATAGCGGCCTATAGCCCATTCCACCCACATTACGGGGATACCCACAAGGAGAAGCGCAATAAAGTAAGGGATCATGAATGTTCCGCCGCCGTTTTGGGCCGCCTGAACCGGAAAACGAAGAAAATTTCCGAGTCCCACAGCCGAACCCGCGACCGCCATTATGACCCCGAGGCGCGACCCCCATGAATCCCTTTTTTTAGCCATAAGCACCCCTTGTTACGATTATTAGTGATTTATACGAATGTATCATAATAAAAGTAATATGGCAAGACTTGGGGTGTTTGTGTATACCAAGAAAACTGGCAACTAGAACAATATTGGCAGGGCCCGTCACGGTGATACGTTCGTGGGCCCCTCCGCCCGCAATACATACCGGGCCCACACCGAAGGTGGGGAGGGCACTCACGCATCACCGTGCCACCCGCCAATATTACAGTTTATGCCGTGAGAAAAAAATCAAGCCGGGATTGAAAACTTCCAATCCCG
>JBFZAV010000151.1:0-2762 GCA_041308745.1 Candidatus Omnitrophota bacterium
GTACAGGTTAACCGATAAATATAACGCAGCCAGGGCCGGCAATGTTAAAAACCTTATCGCTCCTGAGGATGTGCATGAACCGCATAAGTATAATATCCCCGTGATCATAACGCTTACTACAAAGACCAGCGGTATGAAGTGCCTCCACGAAAACACGCCCTTATGGACAATGAAGGGACAGGTGATCTTGAAACCATTATCAAATATATGCCCGCAAAACTCCGCCAGACCGGAACGGGCGTAATATCTGATAACAATATCGGGAACCAGCAAAACCTTTCCTCCTGCTTTTCGCAATCTTGAATTGAATTCCGAATCCTCATTACGGTGCGTAGTCTCATCAAAAAAACCTATTTTATCAAAGATACTTCTCCTGAAACAACCAAAAGGCACTGTATCGACCCACATGGGGCTTTCGGGACGGCTAACCCTGTAATAAGCGTTCCCGACGCCGAAAGGATGAGAAAGCGCGAGTGTTATGGCCCTGGCCAACAATGTCCCATTACGGGGGACAGTTTCCCATATGCCGCCGACATTATCGGCATTATATTCGTTTAAATATTTTATGCATTTTGATATGTAGTTTTTCTCATAGGTGCTATGCGCGTCCATTCTTACGATAACTTCGCCTTTAGAATTTCTAAGCCCGATATTTAGCGCAACCGGGATTATTTTTCCGGGATTGTCCAGTATCCTGATGAACGGATAACGGTCAGCGTATCTGCGCAGGATCTCTCTTGTTCCGTCCATGCTCATCCCGTCTATGACCAGAAGTTCCAATTTGTCTTTTGGGTAGTCGTTGGAAATAACAGAGTCAAGACATATAGCTATATGGTCCTTTTCGTTGAAGCATGGGATGACAACCGTGACCGATAATAGTTCATTCATCTTATGCCTTGCCCCTCATGTAAAGGCGAAACCTTATCATATCAGCTAACCGCCGGATCTTGTTTTGGAACAAATATTTCATAAAAATGTCCGACGACACCGCATATCCAATGCCTTGCCTTATCCCCCGGGGGATCCCGCGCTGTTCAAGCCGGCGCACAATACTTCTCCTCAAAACCTTCTTCCTTATCTTTTTTAACATTACAAGTATTTTTTTTCTCGTCTTGAACGATAGCTCCGGTGTTTCGAAGACAGGAATATTAGAAACCGTAGAATTATCGTTTAAATATTCATCGGGCTTCTTTAATAAATAACCTTTCTCGGACAACCAATCGTACAATTCCGTTCCCGGGTAAGGTATTATATTGGACCATTCCGCGTAAAATACCGGATATTTTAGCGCAAAATTTATGGAATCATGCAGATCATCCATTGTTTCATATGGTGCTCCGGCCAAAAAATTCAGATAGACATCAAACCCAAGATCACATGCGTTTTTGACGGCATTGTCGATATCGCTGAATTTTTCGCCCTTTTTTATCACTCCGAGCATTTTGTCATTTCCAACCTCAACACCTATTGCGATGGTCTTAAACCCAACATTTTTCATCCTGGCCAAAACGTCTCTATCAAGCTTGTCGGCCCTTGCTCCCGCGCACCTGAAAAATATGTCTTTAAAACCTCTCCTTTCTATCTCATCGCATATCCTGAATACGCGATCCTTTGAGACATTAAAATTATCATCCTGGAAGCTAAATTGCTTATACCCCCTCTTATACCAGAAATCTACTTCGTCTATGACCTTCTCAGGGCTTCTTAGCCTCACTTGTTGCCCGCTGGTCAACTTAACCGCGCAATAAGTGCAATTATAAGGGCACCCCCTTGATGAAATTATGGCTTTTTCTTCGATGTATTTTCCCAGCTCAAAGTTATTATAAGTCGGGAAGTTGACGTCATTCAGGTCCTGGATGAATCTTCTCGGTCTATTTTCAATAATGCTGCCGTCTTTTCTAAAGATCAGATTCTCGATATCATCAAATTTCACGCCTTTACACAACTCCAACAAAGCCGCCTCCCCCTCAAGAAAAACCCCAAAATCTATGGAATGACAGTCTTCCAGAA
The DNA here is from genome assembly GCA_041308745.1 of Candidatus Omnitrophota bacterium. Lineage (GTDB taxonomy): Bacteria > Omnitrophota > Gorgyraeia > Tantalellales > Tantalellaceae > PPR-0476. The sequence continues at coordinate 2,011 of JBFZAV010000151.1, forward strand.
CTTTTTTTCGCAGACAGGAGACATGCGGCCCCCCAACAACCACTTTCATTAGAGGAAAACAGCTTTTTATGTTATCTATCGTTTCATATGCCGTTTTGTACTTGTTGCTAAAAAGATTTACTCCCAAGAGATCCGGCTTGAATTCGTCGACTTTTCTTTTTAAATCCTCGAACTTGTACCCTAAAAGCATATCAAGAACATTGTAGCTAATATTGTTCTCCAGCAGCGCTTGGGCCAAATATCCCAAACCGATATTGGGCCTGACGGGGCCTAATTCTGTCTTAACCGGAGCTGTGATCAATAAAACTCTTTGAAAACGCATAATATCAAATTTCCTTTTTAATCTTAGACCTATGTTCGGCCTTTTGGCGCCGTTCTATTATCCCATCATATAGGTTAATATATTCATCGGCTATCTTCTGCCAACTGAAATTATCCTCGACCCACTTCTTGCTGCGTCTCAAAAAAACCTCATCATGATACGTTGCGTCCTGTGCTATTTTCAGCATATCTTCTTCCCATCTTTTTACATCCCATGGCAGCCAGCTGCCGAAATTGTTCTCTTCCAATGTTTCCCAGGGTGTTCCCTTACTGGCTATTACGGGTGCCCCGCAGGCCAAAGCTTCAAGGACTACATTACCAAAACTTTCAAAATATGACGGCAAAAGTACGCACCTGCTTTTATGAAGTAAGGCATTTTTAAGCTCGCCGCTGATAACTCCCGGAATTATCACGCTCTGGGGTTTATCCAA
>JBFZAV010000152.1:0-4013 GCA_041308745.1 Candidatus Omnitrophota bacterium
CGGAACAAGGCATAAAAGAACGTGCTCCCGTGCGTACCATTTAACAAGGGCAAGAGCCTCGAATACGGCATTGGAAAACCGCAGATTTTCTATCGGCAGATAAAAACACGCCAAAAATGCCGCCACAACATAAAGAAACTTTTTCCACTCTTTCATGGTTAACTCCCTTTCTCGACAGTACAACACCCGCCCTCAATTTTAATCGCCTTTACATTAACAAGCGCGTCTCCTATTTTTCTATGCGCTGAACTTATTATTCTCGAGAATGTCGGCCTCGAGATTCGCATCATATTCGCCGCCTTTTCCTGGTTAAATCCTTCTACATCGGCAAGCCTTACGGCTTCAAACTCGTCAATTGTAAGATACACCTTCTCAACTTCACTTAAGGGTCTGCAGCGGGGCCTGAAACACCTTTCGCCCGGCTCACATTTTATCCATCTCTTTTTCTTCGGCCTCATTTATTCCTTTTTTATAGTTATGAACATATGTTCATAACTATAGTATACCAAAAATATTTTATTGGTCAAGAAATGTCTTAAAAACATATTTTTGCGGGTCAATCGGTAAAAAAGGAATAAACTTGGAATGTGGTACGTAGTTTTATTTTTTGTATGCGCTGATTACGGCAAAACCGCCGCGGCCGGTCCCTCTTATCGTTTTATGAATCGTTTTTATTTTCTCCGGTATTCTGAATATAGTCTGGTAGAAGGCGAGTCTTTTAAAACCCGCCCTTTCGAGCAGGCATATCGCTTCTTTAACGCTTAAAATGTTCGCTTTGCCGTAAAAAATGCCCCTTTTGTCCAGGTAATGTCTTCCTAAAAAACTCTCCCGATCAATCATTCCAATGATTATTTTCCCGCCGGGCTTCAGAATTCTGGCGGCTTCTGAAAGAACTTTCTCGGGGGACTTAACAAAACTCAAAGTAACTATAATCGCCGCGTAATCGAATGTTTTTCCATTGAACGGCAACCGTTCGCCGCGCGCCATATAAGTTTTTACCCCTCTTTTCCCGGCTATTTTGAGCATTTTTTTTGACGGATCGGCCCCATATTCTATCCCTAAAGCCGACGCAAACCTGCCAGTTCCCACCCCAATTTCAAGACCTTTACCTTTTTTGGGAAGAACCTTTTTTAGGGCTCGCGCTTCCGCAAGGTATGTAAATTTATTTTTATCGTACCAGGCATCGTATTTTTTATAATGTTCGTCAAAAATCTTCATCATATCCCCGGGTTATCGCTCCAATCTCCGTAAAACCTTTTAAGGTGCTCGGACATTTCCCTATCCGTCTTAACTTCCTTCACCCTTTCCTCTTCAAATGAAAACCTGTAATTAGCGCAGTATTTCATGAGAATGTCATGGGCGTGGTTAATTTTCTTGAACATTTCCTCGCATTTCTTCTTTTTTTCATCTTTACACTTGTCAGGGTGGTATTTTAGCGAGAGCTTCCGGTAAGCATCCCTTATTTCGGAAAAGCTCGCGCTTTCACCAAGTTTCAGCGCTTTTCTCGCTTCGTCAATTTGTTTAAAACTAGTCATTTATCCGCCTTTTTGTAATCCTTCAAATTTTTCCTCTTCGCCGAAGAGTCTCTTTACTGCTTATGGGTTTAACTTTTCTTTTTCTGCTTTTATAAACCGACTTTACATTCTGACCCTTAAAATATTTTTCAATCTTTTTTATTTTACTCCTTGTGAGCGGCTTTACCGCGCATGGCCTTAAGGGCGTGTTGATCTCAACCTCGGCGGCGCCGATATTCCGCGCCAAACGCGCTATTTCTTTTGCATGTTTTTCGTTTTCTTTTATGAACATGATCTGGAGGGCTAATTTTCCGCGGTATTCGGATAAAAAATTTTTAATTCCTCCCAGGACTTTAGCAAACTCAAGGCCCTCCGCGGGACAGTTAACCCTTTTAAAGACACGCTCGGAAGATGCGTCGAGCTTCGCAATAACAAAATCGGCTCCGTACAGATCTTTCCTCACATCTTTATCCCAAAGAAGGGAGGCATTTGTTATTACCGCAACTTTTTCTTTCCGCGTTTTTTTGACGAGCCGTATCATTTTCCCCAGATTTTTGGCCAGAGTAGGCTCTCCTCTACCCGAAAAAGTAACATAGTCCACATTAAGATTAGGTATAGAGTTAATCTCTTCTATGATTTTTTTGGCTGAAACAAAAACTTCCCTTTTCTTTGTAAGAATTTTTGTTCTGCCTATCTGGCAGTACACACAGTCGAAACTGCACACTTTATCTCTCTGTGATAACGGATCTATCCCCAAAGACCTCCCGAGCCTCCACGAAAACACGGGACCATAAACATATTTATATTTTTCGCCGGCCATATTTATCCTTTTTCAGCGATCAAAACCCAGTGGCACAAATCGTCATAACTTTCTGTTTTGTACCCCCTGGAAGAAAGCCAGTTATAAGCTTCTTCTTTCCCCACTAACGAATTCAAATGCTTTCCGCCTTCCTCTCTATGCGATTCATCTATAACTCTCATCCCTTTTTCGTTAAAATCAGCAACAATAAATTTGCCGCAAGGCTTTAGAACGCGGTCAACTTCGCCAAAGATACCACCGATATTATCAACATGGTGTAAGGCCTCTATCATAAAAACATTATCAAAACTTTTATCCTTAAAATCAAGCGAATAAGCGTCCATAAGATGAAGCTCCGCTTTTTCAAGCAGGTTTTCATAGAGAAGATTAAGCGCCGTCACCCTTAACATCGCCTCATCTTTATCAACCGAAACAATGCTATACCCTGCCCCGGTCAAGGAAAGAGCGGTCCTTCCCCTTCCGGACCCTATCTCCAAAATGCTCCCCTTTAATCGCCCCGCTTTCTCGAGAATAAATTCTCTGTTTTTATCGAAATCTATTCCTCTTTCTTTATAGTATGCCTGTTTGTTTTTAAAAATCTTATGGTTCTCTTTAAGTTCAACATCTTTAAATTCCGGACAATATTTCATTGTTTTTATACCTCCAGTTCCTCTCCCGCCGCTATCGGGATAAAATTATCCTTAAAACTCTCCTTAAAAATATTTATTGCCTCTTCGCCCGTGCAATGAGCGGGGCCGGCTTTTTCAACCCCGAGAGCTTTCAGCTCTTCAACAACGCTCACTATTTCGTCCCTGCCCTTATCTTTTAAATGAAACCCCCCTATAACGGAATATATTTTTTTGTCAGGGAATTCTTTTTTTGCCCTTTCCACCATTTTTACAATTCCCGGATGCGCGCATCCGGTTATTACAGAAATGCCTTTCGGGGTGCTCGCAACAAGCGCCTGTTCCTCAATATCTTGAGACTTATGTTTCCCGTGAATGGGGCCTGTTGCAAAAATATTTTCGCTTATTTCCCTGAAGTCTGCCGGTTCGATAATAAAGCCCCTTGAGCTCCTTATTTCATTTCTTAGTTCCGCGCCGAAACTGTGGCAGATGTACACCTTTACAACTTCTTTTCCCTTTAGGATCCCGGGCAAGCCGCCCGTATGATCCCAGTGATCGTGCGAAATTACAACCTCTCTGATCCGCGCGGCGTCCACGCCCATCTCTTTCATATTATTCAGCAGGCTTTCACTTTTTTCTCCGGTATCAAATAAAATTCTGTCGTCCACAAAACAGGAAAAACCCCACCCGGCTAAAATATTCTTTTTTGAGGTCTTATTGTCATAGAGAATTTTTATCTTCACCTTATTTCTCCTTATTATTTCTTCAAGAGATAATCGGCAAGAGCTTTATACAAGGCGCTTACCGCAAGTATGGCGCAGTGGCAGTGATCTTCCGGAAGCCCTTTAAGGCAGCTCATTACGTCTCTGGGGGAAATACCCAGTGCCTCATCAATAGATTTTTCTTCCGCCATTTCCGCGGCCATAGAGCCTGAAACGCGCGTCGCGACACAGCCTTCCGTATAAAACTTCACATCCTTTATAAAGCCGTCCTTAATAACAAGATAAAACTCCATTTCATCTCCGCACGGGCCTTTCACATAGGAACAGGCCGTGGGATCGTTCATTCTTCCGA
>JBFZAV010000153.1:0-2869 GCA_041308745.1 Candidatus Omnitrophota bacterium
CCCCAGCCCGGCAGGTCACGCCTAGCACTAAAACAATACCTATTACTAGTACTACTAATTTCTTCATTTTGCCACCTCCATTCGTATTCCCACCAAAACTCCACAAATTTATCTACAAAATAAAAAGAGCACTACACTCGAAAGAGTGTAATGCTCTCCTAAATCACTATGACATTTTAAATGCTACTTTCTTACTCCTAAATTAAGTTTACCATGGATTATAATGAAAAAAAGTCTTGGCTGTAAATAAAAAACTTGCTTTTTTATAGCTAACCATTATTGCTCGGGTGCGACTCTTTTGCGAAGAGATTTCTTTTGGGATTGGATTTTTTTGTCTTTCAGGATTTTCTCTTTTGCCCTCTTACTTCTTTTTCTTTTCTGGCGGCGGATTTTTTCTTGTTCTTGTCTTTTTTCGGATTTTTCCCCCAGAACCATCCCTTCGATTCTTTCAACCAATATTCTTCTGGCCAGGAATCTATTCAGCTCACGAGATCTTTCCATCTGGCACTTAACTTCTATTCCGGTTGGATTATGTTTGAGGTAAACGCAGGAGGATGTTTTATTGATCTTTTGGCCGCCGGGACCTCCGGACCTTATAAAGCGTTCCGTTATGTCTATCTCCCTCACGCCGAAACGCCTCATTTTTTCTTCGAGAACTTTTTCTTTTTTTTCGCTCACAATAAAGAATCTCATGAAACCAATTATATACTATGTTAACAAAAAAAGAAGCCCGAACTTAAATCCGGGCTTGGTATATTTACTTAACAGACCCGGACTGTCATTACTTCACATATTATTCCAGTCCGGGTCTGTCTAAAAAAACTTACAGCTTACCGCTTATAGCTTACAGCTATCTATTATAACACGCATCAACAAGATCGCTTAACTTCGCCGTTGCAAGACACTGTACGGTATCCGCTCCGCCGTAATATATTTTAACTTCTCCGTTATTCTCGGCCACCGCGCCGCATGTAAAAACAACCGCATACGTAAGCCCGTTGAGCTCATAATCTGTGGTCGGAGAAAGTATTGGCGCTTTAGCGCGGGCGATTATTTTAGACGGGTCCTTAAGGTCCAGCATCATTACGCCGATATGATAAACATACTGGGCCGCGCACTGGACGTTTACAGCATGATAAATAACAAGCCAGCCCTTGTCTGTTTTTATCGGCACAGCTCCCGGGCCATTCTTTTTCCATCCCCACTCATCCTGAGCCATTGCAACAGCCTTGGACTGCCCCCAGTGGATAAGATCCGGAGAATAGGAAATCCAGGTATAACCTAAGCCATCGCCTGTATTTGGCCTGTCCAGACGGCAATAATATCCGTTTATCTTCTCGGGAAAAAGCACGCCATTGCGATTGTCTGTCTCGGAAATAAAATCTTTAAACTCAAAGCTTTTCATGTCCGGGGATTCCAGTAAACCTAAACGGCATGAATGCTTTCCGTGACAGGCAAAAACCACATAATATTTGCCTTCAATCATGGTCACCCGCGGGTCGTAATACATTCCGGTAGTATATTCTTTAAAATAATCTGTATCGGGCATTTTAATCGGCTCTGGCCTAAATTTAAAATTTATACCGTTGTCGGAATCAGCGGGCCACATAAGCTGTTTCATCGAAGGCGTTTCGACACGGCAAAGCATTACATACTTGCCTTCTTTTGTTTTGATACAGCCTGAATTAAAAACTCCCTTTGCCGCCGCCGGCACATCATCTTTGGTAATTATGGGGTTCTTTGGATAACGCGTTACAATCGATTCCTTACTTTTCGGATAAACCACTGGTTGGGTCATTTTTTACATCTCCTTTGCATATAAGCCATAAGCTGTAAGCAGTAAGCTATAAGCGCGTTTAAAATAAAAATTATCAACAAATTGCTCGTGTATTAAACTATATTTTTACAATTTGTTCAAGTGTTTTCTAAAATAAGACTCCTCTAGAAAAGAAAAACCCCGGATTTAAATTAAACCATAAATCCGGGGTCATATTTGTATACTTTACTGCCAGCTATTCCACTGTAACTATAGAATCAAGGCTGCCAAATGTGTTGGCTTCCCTTTCCTGATTGATCGGATCGATCATCCAATTATCATCAACAAGGTATTTGTAGCGATAACGGCCTTTTTCGAGGGTAAAATGACCTGACCATGCGCCATCTTCCGTTTTGACAAGCTTGTTGGAATCTGATTTCTTCCATCCGTTAAAATCTCCGAGAACGTAAACGCTTCCGGCCTCGGGAGCATTAATTAAAAACTCCTTGACCATAGTTTTAAGGCTTCTGTTCTCTGCCGTCAAAAGCTCACTTGTAAGATTGTAGAAATCGAGAGCTGCGGCCGACTTAGGATCATGTTCAAAAATTGTCTTGCCGTACTTTGCAGCCTCTCTTAACCTCACGCTTGCACGCACTCTTGTCGTCAAAAGATACATACCGAGTTTACTGATAGCGTCATCATTCAGCTGTTTTGTAAAGTTGGACCTAATATCAAAGATGTTGAGCACAAAGAAAACCGAGGGTTGTCTTCCTGTTTCAGCATTTAATAGACTTGTTACTCTGTAAACCGAATTAACTCCGTTGAATGAGAAATAACTTATGTCGAGGGGAACCAGAATAATATCAGCCGCGTACATCGAATTAAGGGTTAAGAAACCAAAGCTTGGAGGTGAGTCAATAACAACATAATCATACTTGGAAAAAAACGGCTCGCTCAAAGTGTTAAATAAAATTGCGGCCGCCCCATTTACTCCGCCAAGATTTATTTCCGCCGCGGAGAGCATCATATTAGCAGGAATAAACGATAAGTTTTTTCTGTCGTTGATAACCAACTCTTCCGGAGGAAAAGTCGCGCTGTCAAAATGCGCCCTAG
>JBFZAV010000154.1:0-8959 GCA_041308745.1 Candidatus Omnitrophota bacterium
AATCCTATAGCCGAAGTAACAGGCATTGATATCTCTCTCGGACAGATTATCGGAACGCCGAGAGATACCGTTCGTATGGGATACGATTTTACGAGCGACCGGGTTTACCAGCACGATCTAAGAACCGGGAAAATGTTTGTTTCAAGCGTAAGTGATCCTTTAAGGCGTCCGATACACCAGATAATCGGTGTCACAATAGCTAACGGCCGAGCGGACACAACGAATGTTCAGAATATATCCGATTATTATTACGAAGCGAGCGGTTTAGGGTACATATTCTACACAAGCGACGTACAGCTATTAAAAGAAGCCGGATTTACGGAGGATATCGCGAAAAAACTCGCGGGAACTCAATACATCCTCGGAAGAAGGGACGGCATAGATGTTCCGCTTGCGACTGTTGAAGGGCTTCAGGCTCGTGACGGCAAAGTAAGCGGCACGCCGAAATACACCAATAATTACAGATACATTGTTCTGGGAGACATCACTTATCAGATGATTCTGGACCCGGCTAGACCCGGCGATATATTCCTTGCTCCTTTCGCCGACGGCGTAGCGGGTAATATTGTTCATGTTGCGGCGCTAAAAGAAGGCCAGGTCACATTTGATGAGCATGGCAATATATCCGGAGGCATAGGGTATGATAAAGTGTCGGGAAACATCAACCAGGAAGACTATGAAAATATAAAAATTGTGAGAACCCTCGGTACAGGCTTCAGCCAGGAAGGCGAGAAGCTTTTGTTCGAAAAGGACGAGCTTACAGGCGATGCTATAATGTATAGACTTGATGATTACGGCAGAAAAACCGGCCTTGCGCTCGGAAGGGCGAGAGATGTAAAAGTTGACGAAGAATTTAACGTGCCCACCTATGACGAAAAAGACATGATAAGGTTCTGGTACAATTTCAGCCAGGAGGATATTGACGCGGGTAAGGTGCCGGCTGAAGCATGGAGATATTCATATGATCCGCGCAATAATCTTGTTTACAAACAAAAAGTTGTGGTCGCGGGCGGTTTGGTGCAAAATGCTACGCCGGAAAATCCATCAATGGATGATGTGAATATTTTAAGGATTGTGCGCGACGACAGGGGTATATATGTGCCTGTTCCAAAAGCGGGCGCAAGACAGACCGAAGGTGAAATTGAAACTTTAACTACAGTAGAGGCTAAAGTATGGCATGTAGCTCCGGACGGAGACCGCCCGGCATATAGGTATACAAAGTACACCGAGTATTCCACTGAAGTGCTTCTAAGGGGAAAAATAGCAAGAGCCAACGAAAGCGATCCGCTTCTTCTTGCGCGCGCCATGGTAGAAGTTGAAGAATTTGCCCTTGTTGACGGCGTTGTGAAAGTCATTAATGAAAAAGAAATAACGCGCCTTGATTACAGCTATCTGCGCGATGAAAACGGAAATCTCGAACTACATCGAGGTTTACCCGTTGTAACAGAGATATACACGACCGAAGTTGCCACAGGCAAGACAAATGTCGCAGACTATTATTTTGCAACACACACGCCGGGCCATCCCACAAGAGAGGTTAGAGACCTCATCATATCTGAAGAAGATGGAGACGTTGTGGGTTATGAGGAAGTTCTGTGGAAGGCGTACGATAATCCACGGGCTCCGGAAAGGGTATATGATCTTGTTGTTGATTCCGCTCGTGATGAGAAGGGGAATCTACGTCCTGATTATGGAAAGGTCTTTGCGCATGCTTATAATTCAGCTACAAGAGTGGCCAGCGAGAATTCTGCCCAGGTCGCAAATGTTGAAGTAACTCCGGACGGTACAATAAAAATGACAGGCAATGCCGAACAGATTAGTCAGTGGACAGTAGTGGATGTAAAAAACGATATGAGGTATGTGAGGAATTACAGGCAGGATAAACGCGGGCAATTTACTCCTGAAGAGTTTACTCTTGGGTTCAAATTAAGCGATACGGGCCTTGAAAATATTATTGAAATAAGAAAAGATGTTAAATTTGATGCGGAAGGAATAGTAATTACGAACATGGGCGAAATAGTAACTTCCATGGACGTACTTTTAGGAGAAGATCTTGCAGGACTTCTGGGCCTTAAGGGAGAAGTTATAGGAAAAGTTCCGATGTCAAGAACCATGTTCTATAACCTATACTACTGGCGCGCAACCATGTCGGAAAATTACAATTACAGACTCGGCGAGGGGTTAAGAGATGCCGTAGTCGATACTTATAATCTGATGTATCCGGCTGAACAACTCGCGACAACAAGAGATATTTTTGATCTTTCGACTACAGAAGGGCCGGCCGCGGTCGGACAGTTAAGAAATTGGGGCGATCCCGCCACTTATGCAAGAAATAGAGTTGCGATGGACGAGGGCATGCCGTCTAACATACAAGTATTCATGCGGGATAAAGAAATAAGAGACCAGCTGAAGGCCTGCGTGGAAGCTCTTGCTAAAAATAGATACAGCACGTCTTCTCCAAGCAAGGCGCAGATATCGGCTGTGCTTGCAGAACAACTTTTAGATTTAGGTTTTACATATAAAGATGTAGAAGACGCGAAATGGGCCGTAAATATCAGCTATCGCCGGCTGGTGGGCGGCGAAAGCCTGATGTCTATATCGGCTGACCTTGGAATAAATAACTCTAAGCTGTATTTCGGAAAAATTATGTGGTCGAGGGCCTTTAGGATGGCCACATCGCTTGACACATGGCTGAAGTTATTTGTGTTTACCCTTGGCGTAATAGTTTTGGGCATGATTTTTAAAGGAAAATTCGGGATGAAAGAGAAAATAGGCCCATATGCTATTACGGGCGCCGAAACCCCGAAGCCGAGCGCCATAAGCGAGATACCACAGGCTCAAGTTGCGCTCCCCGTGGGGGTAGTGGCAGCGCCTAAAGGCGCTATTCCGACAAACGGGCCAAGAACTTATGCCGAAAAGAAAGATTTTGACGAATTAGCTAAACAAGTCGCAGACAGTATGAAAGACTGGCAAAGCGCTCTAGACAACTCCTATGAAATGCTTGATCCTTACAGAGTAGAGGAAAGAGATGGAGCAAGGATGCCGTTCAGATTTAAAATGAACTGGATCAATATGGGATTAGCCGTAGCCGGTGTTCTTGTCAGCGTTTTGACGCCATTTTTAGTTCTAGGTATTGTAATGACGATCTTAGGCATTCTATCCGTATTTGGAATAATCTGGGAGTCAATTAAATACGTTTATTTCAGCAGAAAATACTTAGAAGATAATGACAAGGCCACAGAAAGAAAAGCGAAGATTGCGCTCAAAAATGCAAAAATAGGGTATAAGAGAAATATAATGTTCCTGTTTGAATTTTTACTCCCGGGTGTTCATGATAAATATGTCCAGAGTAAAAGGCAGGAAAAAGCGATAGCAATATTATTGCCGGCGGTTGAAAAACTTAAAGCGCAGATAAAACAAGCGGTAAATGCGCCATGGCTAAGCGAAGAAGAAAAAGCCGAAATTCTTTCGATTGTCGTTGAGGCGCCTCTTGCCGAGACCGCCCAGGTAAGATCGATGAAGGTTAATATTCTTGATTACCTTACACATATAAAAGATTGGCTGGACTTTATGGAAAGGGACGGCGGTAAGAATTTCATCATGTATACAAAGTCGCAGTACGGCGTGGTTTATCCGCCGCGCGGAGTTACTCCGGCAATATGGGTTAAGGGTAACGCGTTCCAGCAGGTTAGATATGAAAATGCTCTGCTCGGCGGAGATACCTTCTATTCACTTATGCCGGACTATAGTGACAGAGAAATGGACGAAAACGGCAATGCCAAGCTTATAGATTCAAAAGGACAAAGAAGCTGGTACGATCGTTTGGGAGTTCCTGGATCCGAAGGTTTATATAGAGACATTACTGTAAAAGAAGACCATAACGGAAAAGTAAGATATAGGAGCAGGCACTGGAAAGATGATCAGTACATGGTGCACCCAATAGTGCAGGTAGACAGGTATATTCCTGAAATTGTAAAGAGGATAAGGGATATTGGCGCAACAAAACCTGCGGCCGGCGACACCCTTTTAAGTATATCAAGAAGTGAAGATAAAACGGTTAAATACGCAAAAAAAGAAGCGGTTAAAGGGATACAGTACAACATGCCGAGATCAAGCCTTGAAGAACCTATAAAAAAGATAGGATGGGCAGCGGCTATTTCCGCGGCTATTTTTGTAGCGGGAATTGCTCTAGCGGCAATCGTGAGAAGCTTTGCCACGAACCTCGGCATATCACAGTTTGATTCGCCGGAAATGACAACGTCGATAAGTTCCGTTAACGCTGTTCTTATGGCGACATTCCTGTTCGCCGCCGTTACGGGCGTCATAAAATATCTCTTTTTCTTTGGAGGTATTTTTACCGGGTCTGAACGTATGAAAAGAATGACCACGAGAGAAGTGGTCAAAAATCTTATACTATTTGGCGCGGGAATAGCGATTCTTTTGGGAGTTGCCTACGCGCCATACCTATTATTTTCTTCGTGGTTCGGTTCGTTTATTGCGGCTTCAACGGTTAAATGGATTGTTGTAACAGCCGGAGGCGGTATTGGCATAGGCTTAGTTTTTAAAGGCATTTCAGGTGTTTTAGAGTTAGTAAAAGTTGCCCTCAAAACAATACTTCCGACCACTTCAAAAAGAATATCCACCTCCATAATTTTAGCCGCGGCAAGTATAGCCATAATATATTTTACAACATACATCGCTCTTGGCATAGGCATCGGAGCTCTTGCGGTAATTCTGCTTGTCTTCGGATCGCAAATGTACAGGTTCTTCTATGGAGGAGGAGAGCTTATAAAAGATTCCGACAATTTAAGGATTATAGGCGGTACTTCCGGGGAGCTTCTGGGTGAGCTTTTAGAGAAGGCTAAAACCATTATGATAAGAGAAGAGCTCAAAAAGATGGAAACAGGAGTGATCAGAGACTTTGCTCTGGCTCTTACCCCGGCGGAACTTACGGCCCTTGGCGGTGCCTTAGCTATTAACAGCATGACAAGTAATGCCGTTATAGACGCGTTAACCGACAATCAGATATATGACCTTCTTGATAATGCGCCGCTAAGAATGGAAACGGAAGGAATACCTGCAAGATTGAGGGCCGTTATACCTGAAATTATCTATGATAATTATTTTGTCGAAAAGACGATCAATCATGTGCCATATCCGGCAGTTGACTCCTTAAAAGCGTTCCGGAATATTTCAATGTATTATCAGGAAAACGCCAAAGAAGAGCAGAGAAAGGGAAATGAGCCGAGGACATGGTTAATTAATAGAGTTAAGGTCGACCTTAAATCAAATAATATTATCTACCTAATAACGGGCGCTGACAGGGGCAATCTTATCCAAGCCCTGAAAGATGATCCGTATTTTGTTGAAAGCGTCGGAAAACGCGTAAAACCGATTGAAACCGATTCTTTGGAGCTTAAGAAAATCGGTGATGGAAGGTTGGCTGAAGCATCAGACCCAACAATTACCAGAATAGACAACTCCGATATAGTTAAATGGCTCAGCCTTGACGCTATAAGAAGACTTGAAATGCGGGAACGATTCCTAACCTTCTTAAGAAACGACGATGATCTTAGGGCGCTGGTTTTGGCCGGAAATTTTGGAAGTCTTAATATAACATTTAAAGACATTTTTGATATAACGCTTACGCGTGAAGACCAGGAGCAGGCTCTTCTTATAGCCACACAGGTTAATACAAATAAAAATCAGCCGGTTGTGTTTAAAAAGATCGCCGCCATGGATACTGTTTTCGGTCCCGATTCCGGAGTCAACCTTACGCAGTCGGTCAAGAGCGCGTACAGGGTATGGCCGGGTGAAGTCGATTTTATACTTGCCATGGATAATGATGATGCAACAGGTGTTTCACTGGTTGAGGCGCTTACAAAGAAAGGCGGCATCTTCCACAGCTTGAGAGAAAATATTTATCTTCTTAAGTTTGCAAGAGAAGGGTTTAATATAGGACGCCGCCCGGAAAAGCCGAGAATGAAGCCGGCCATGAATACGCTTTGCGTGGCCATAATGAAAAAGCTGTATGCAGAAAAGAAAATAGAGCCTCCGGTTTCGTTCGAACTTATAGACCAGGAAGACAAATTGGATGTTCTTAATATAAGCTCAAAAATGGCGCTTATAGGCCTCAGGGAAAGAACAATAAAAAAACAGACCACAGGCGATACCAATATTTTGGATCTAAAAAATCTTGGTATTCCCGGGGGAGACGAAGTCCCGGGGGTTGATATTGACGACGCGAACCGATGGGGAATGGATTATGATTTTGAAAGTGTTGAGTTAGGAGAAAGATTTGACAAAGAGGTTAAGGAAATGGCCAAAAAGGCCGGTTATGACGGAACAACCCTTGCCGATCTAAGCTATATGGACGATGCGGGAAAACTGCATAACATGAACGAACTATTTGCCATTTCTTATGAAGAAGCTTTCAGGTGGGTAAATACCGAGGATTTAGACCTCACAACCCGTGCCGGTTCTAAGGAAGCGGCAAGAGGAAGGGCGCTCTTCCAGCTATGGGCGCACTTAAACACATGGGCCGTGGACGAAACGAAAATTAGTTATGCGGCTTTCCAAAATAATTATAGAAATGAATTAAGCGCTTTAATGACAAAGTACAATTTAAGTCATGCAGATGCCGAGAATATAGTTGTTTCCGGGGCATCCGGTATAAATAAGGTTATGGAATGGGCGACGGCTAAAGCGGGAACCAGAGAAGAGGGTATGTATAAAGTATGGTGTCTTGCCCAAGCGCCGTTAATACAGCTTCCAAATTACAGGACAAAGGGAAGCAATATAGCAAGCGTAAGAGGTAATTTTATAAAAACCGAATTCAAAGAAAGACACATGCCTTTTGTTATCCAGACGGAACTATTATTTGCGCCTTATGCGACACAGGAGCACGACAAGGCGGCATACCTTGATTACCGTTTGTGGCACAGGTATATACAGCCGGGCCAGGCAAAGTGGATGAAGACAATCTTTTTAGGCGGAACCGGCAATAACTTTAACTGGCAGAAAATAGCCGGCAACAGGCCCATCACGGACACAACCGGGAAATTCATTGTCGGAGAAATGCCGCTTTCATTAAGAATGATGCATCAGACCATGCTTCTTCCGCTGCAGGACAAGCTAACCGTTGAAAGACAGACGCTCGAAGAAAAGCTTCTTGCCGAAAAATGGCCGGTGTCTTTCTTTAAAAGAATTGCGATGATCCTTACTCCGTGGAAATTCGCTTATTTATTCGGGCCGGCATTTTTATTTAAAAACATACTTAACCATTACAGTAATCCCGGCGCGTGGGATGCTTACAATATTATTGAAGACGCGGAACTTGGCTCAAGAACCGCGAGATTTGGGATTATTAACACACGCCAGGATGGAAATTATACTTCTATTCTCGAGGATTTGCTCCCGAAAGATCAGCCATGGGCGTATCAGAGGGCCAGATGGGTTTCGCTCCAGACATTTGCGGCGATACTTTCGGACCTTCCCGCGGCGCTGATGTTTTTCGGTCAGTACATAACAGCGTCGCTTTTATGGGCGTCGTTTGGCGGCTTCAGCCTAAGTATAGGATGGGCCATAGTTCTTATTTCCGTGGGATTTATTGCCGGCGGATGGATCTTTTATGTGCTTGGCAGAACTGTTGCCGAACCTCTCTTAGAAAGAATGGGCTACAGAAGACAGGTCCAGCTTGAAGTGGAAACCATGAAGGGCATGGGCGGATACGGTCTTAAAGGCTACATAGCGGGATATGTCAAGTTCCAGATGATGTCTCATCTTGCAGCCACAACTATTGCTGTTGCCGGAGCTGTTATAATGCTTGCAATTACTATTCTGTTCGCGTTTTCGGAAACGGCTATCTTAGCCCTGCCGATTGTAAAAGAACCGGGAACATTTGGGTTCTATCTGTATGCTTATGCCCAGACGATGAAAGGTTTTATCTCGATGGCAGAGGCATGGATAAGAACGACCCTGTGGGGAGTCATATTATTCCTGACTCCGCAGGTTACACAGACAGTAATGACATGGATTACGGTTGTTACCGATGCTTTTACTGATGACGCGGCAACGATTGAAGAAGTGAGAAGAAGAATGACAGTTGATTCGCTTGATGAGGGCTACGGCTGGCTCTTCGGTATGAGAGACATATTGAAGAAAAACGCCAAGTTGTTAAGCGAAGACAGCGGTCTCGGCATCGACTGGGAAAAGATAGATTACAACAACGAAAAACAAATTACCTACATACTCGATCTTTATATAACGTTAATGAGGCAGCATAAAGCGGATATCCAGGCCGCGCTAACTGCCGCGGCAACTGACGCGGATAAAGAAAAGATATTAAAAGGAGAACTTATCGGCCGTGAAGACTTGATAGATATGTGGAAGAGAAGCGAGCCGGATCTTATTAAGAAAAAGATGCTGAATTTTGGCGAAAAAGCCTGGCAGGACAGGACACTTGGGGCCATTGATGCCGCCATTATAGAGGCGGAGTCTCTTAAAGATCTTGTTGCCGGAAACTTGAGATTTGGCGCGGGCTATTACTCTATCGGGATTGGTTTTGTTGCCCTGGCAGTTGCCCTTTACGCCGTTGGGATATTAACCATCGGCTGGGCCATATTTGTCGCGGCGATCGGATTAATACCGATATTTCTTGCTGTAGGAAACATTTTTGCCAACTATAAAAATGCTCCTTTTAGCGCAATAGCCACTGTAATATTCAGTATATTGACTATCGGCGGCGCGATTCTTGCCGGCGCTGGGATCATGTCCATTACTATCCCAATTATAGGTGTGGTCGGATTGAGTTTAGTGGTTGTGCTTCATTCGCGCTTTGCGGAACGAGTTAATCCTCTTCTAAGGGTCGGAAGGAATTATTTCCACGGCTTGAGATATATGGCTAAAGCGCCGATAATGCTTAAATATTATAACCAGCTCATATATGCCGGCGGGCTTG
>JBFZAV010000155.1:0-6345 GCA_041308745.1 Candidatus Omnitrophota bacterium
AATCCGCTTCCGTGCCTTTTTCCTTCTTTAAACTCGCCTTCATATCCAGTACCATCCGGCAGATACTCTGTTCCCTTACCGTCAGCCATACTGTTTACAAAATCTCCTTCATATCGATAGCCGTTTTGTCTGGTTAATTTTCCGGGCCCGTTTAAGTATCCGTTTACAAAAATACCTTCGTAAATATCGCCGTCCTTTCTTGTTTCAATGCCCTCGCCGCCCGGACTTCCGTACTCGAAATTTCCTTCATATTTGGCACCGCTTTTCCAGGCAAAAACACCAAACCCGTGCGGTTTTCCGTCTTTGTATTCGCCTTCATATCTATTGCCGTTTTTCCAGGCGCTTACGCCTTTACCATATTTTATGCCGCCCATAAAATCTCCCTCATACCTGTCGCCGTAACGTGTTATTTCAACACCGCGCCCGTGAGGAAGACCGTCTTTGAGAGCGCCCTTATATCGGTTCCCATTTTTTAAAATAACATATTCACCGCCGATTCTTTGGCCTTCTTTATATTCAGCCTCCGACCTTGTGCCGTCATTTAAGATTTCAATACCTCTACCGTTTCTTTTGCCTTTCAAAAACTCGCCTTCAAAACTTTCACCGATTTTTAGTTCTTCAACGCCTTTACCCTGAATTTTTCCCTCAAAAAATTCTCCTTCATACCTGTCGCCGTTTGCCCAAACAAAAACACCTTTTCCGTGCGGAAGACCGTCTTTAACTTCTCCGGTGTATTTACTGCCGCTTTTAAACGTCAAAACTCCTTCCGGTTTTTTCTCAACAACTACGTCTTCTATAATTTTTTGTTCAGGCGCTTCCTCCTGAACAATCTCTTCCTTTACCTCTACCTCGACAATTTCTTCAGCCGGCTTCTCTTCGGGAACCTCAACCTGAGCAACCTCTTCTTTTACCTCTTCTATCGTAACTTCCTCAATAACCTTTTCTTCAGGCGCTTTTTCCTCGAGAACTTCCTCTTCTACCTCTTCTATTACGACTTCTTCCGCTATTACGGCTTCTTCAATAATCTTTTCCTCAGGCGCTTCCGCTTCCTGAATAATTTCCTCTTTTACCTCAACAGCCTCAACAATTTCTTCTGCCGGCTTTTCTTCGACAGCTTCTCCTTGAAGAACTTCTTCTTTCACTTCTTCTGTAACAACTTCTTCAACAATCTTTTCCCCGGGTGTCTCAACTTGGACAACCTCTTCTTTCACCTCTTCTATCGCAACTTCCTCAATAACCTTTTCTTCCTCGACAACCATTTCTTTAGGCGCTTCCGCTAGAACGACCTCTTCAATGGCCTTTTCTTCAACTACTACCATTTTTTCTTCTCGGGCCATTTTAATTTTTTCTTTTACCTCTTCGATTTTATTTTTGATTTTGCCTATTCCCTGCTTGAGTTTCTCCTTAAGCTTGTCAAGTGTGAGCCCTGCAAATATTGATCTCTTGGGTATTTCTTGACCAGCAAGTTTCTCCACATCTTCTGCGCTTGTAACAGTCGGCAAAACTTCTTCTTCAGAAACATCCGGCCTTTTCTGAACAGTCCCTTCGGCTATTTTGGTGAATATTTCTCCGTTTTTATACTCAACCTTGTAACGCCTCCCATCCGGTTCAATAAGAATCCCTTCACCGTTTCTTTCTCCATTTGTATACTCACCAATATATCTTTCGCCGGTTGAAAGAGCCTCCATACCCTTGCCATTAGGATCTCCATTCAGGTATTCTCCTACATATTTATCGCCGTTAGCCTTGATGTAAATACCCTGCCCGTTAGGTTCACCATTCTTGTAATCTCCCTCAAAAGTGTCTCCGCCGGCCGTAATTTCTTTTCCCTTACCATCCGGTTCTCCGTTTTTATATTCGCCTTCATATCTATCACCGCTGGTCCTTACATATACGCCCTGTCCGTGAGGATTGCCGTCTTTGTACTCACCCTCATACCTGTCGCCGTTAACATTTATAAAAATACCTTTGCCGCTCGGAATGCCGTCTCGAACTTCACCTTCGTATATATCGCCTGTTGCCATCAAAAAAGTGCCTTTACCGTTCGGCAAACCTTCTTTTACATCTCCCTCGTATCTATCGCCTATGACATTTATAAAAACACCTCTGCCGTTTGGAATGCCATTTACTATCTCTCCTTCATATACTGTGCCGTTAGGCAGTTTCACCTTCACAAAACCGTCTTTCACGCCTTGAGATGATCCTTCCTCCGCCGCAAACGAAATAAAAGCGCCAACAAAAAACCAGACAACAATTGCTAAAAATATTATTTTTTTCATTTTTTCTTTCCTCTTTTTTATATGCACCATTTCCCGTCTTTAAATCTGCCTTCCCACTCAGTGCCGTCGGAACTAATATATTTCCCTTTTCCGTCAGGAACACCATTCTTATACTCACCCTCATATCTTTCGCCAATATCGCTAACGGCTACACCAAACCCATGCGGTTTACCGTCTTTGTATTCTCCTTCATACTTATAACCTTTACTTCCCATATATGTTCCCCTGCCATCAGGGTTTCCATCTTTGAAGTTTCCCTCATAAATATTTCCATCGCTCTCAACGATAACACCCCAACCATTGAGAAGTCCTTTACTGAAAAACCCTTCCCTTACTTCGCCGCTATCCATTATCTGCATGCCCCTTCCATGGGGCACTCCCTTTTTAAGTTCACCCTTGTAGCGGCTGCCGTCAGCTAGTGTAATATAATTTACGGCTTCATTAAACTTAAAATTCTTTTCGATATCTTTACTTTTTAAACTATAAGTTTCACTGCCTTCACATAAAGCCTCGCCGTTTTCGAAACGCCCCTCAAAAACATCACCGTTTGCTTTTGTGTATTTTCCTTTACCGTGCGGCAGGCCATTTAGAAATTCACCTTCATACATATCGCCGTTGGGGCTGAAATAAACACCTATGCCGTCCGGGTTGCCTTCTTTAAATTCTCCGACGTATTTTTCGCCGGTTGATCTTAAAAGCACCCCTTTACCATTCGGCATACCACCCTTTAAATCGCCCTGATAATTAGTTCCGTTTGGAAGATTAATAGAGCCAAAATTTTCTTCTGCTTGAGAAAAACAAGCGGAGATGGAGATAATAAACAATGTAGAAAATAAGAATAAGAAATTAATCTTTTTCACAAATACTTATTATAAGGATAAATCTGCTTATATCAATGATTAAGTTACTATTGCGGACCGAAACAAAAAGACTCGAAAGCTCATTTCGAGTCCTACAAACATATGGCGCGCCCGGCAGGACTCGAACCTGCGACCCACTGGTTCGAAGCCAGTTGCTCTATCCAGCTGAGCTACGGGCGCGCAAATATTTAGATTTCTCGCTTCGCTCGAAATAAATTCGGCCATGTGACTTACGTTCACTTTGCTCCGTATGTCACAACCTCATTTAGCTACGGGCGCGCGTAATTTCTTTTTTCTTTTACAATACACAAAACCGCTTCCAGAATCATCCAAATTTCAAGAACGACAAGAAGAAGTCCTATTATAACCAAATGCCACTGGTTTGTCTTGAAAAAATCTCCGACATTTATAGTCATGGCCCAGATTGAAGTAATTATCATTAAAACCATTGGAATAGCTGTAGGTAAAATATTCGAACGATGTTTAATAAGATACACTGTCGCCACCAGCAAAACAAGGCCGGCCAAAAGCTGATTGCTTGTGCCGAAAAGAGGCCATAAAATAAGCGCTCCTTTTCCTCCCTCTTGTGAAAATGCCAATAACGCCGCCGCCGCAACTGCTAATAATGTTGCCGGATATCTTCTTTCTAAAGGTTTAATTTTATACTCCTGGGCCACTTCCGATATAACATATCTCTGTATTCGCGTGGCTGTATCCAAAGTAGTCCCCGCAAAAGAAGCCACGAGGATACCAATAAGGGCCGCCCCGATATCCAAGGGAATGCCAAGAGAATTCAGCATATTGCTTGTGCCGTTTACAAATGCCGTAACTTGAGCCGTTAAACCATCGGCTGCCTGCCAGCTGGAATAATAATGGTTCCAGGCGTTAAAACCCGACAAAATATTACCCGCATCGGTTTTAACATACATTCCTATGCCTGCGCTTACAGCGACAAGAACAAGTACTGCTAAAAGTCCTTCCGTAAGCATCCCGCCAAAACCTATAAATTTTATATCTTCCTCGTTTTTCAGCTGTTTAGAGCTTGTTCCGGAACTTACAAGCGCGTGGAATCCAGAGATAGCCCCGCATGCGATCGTAATAAAGATAAAAGGTAAAATCGGAGGAGCTCCTCGGGGTGAAAGCTGTAAAACCGGCGCCACAATTTTAGGCTGTCCCACAAAAACACCCAACACCATAAGCCCGAGCCCGATAATAAGCTGATGTGAGTTTATGTAATCCCTGGGCTGGAGCAAAAGCCACACGGGAAGCACCGAGGCGATAAAACAATAAATAAAAAGAAGTATTATCCATATTGACATGGAGCTTAATCCAAGAATAGAGGGCATAACAAAAGGAAATTTAATTCCCACAAAAATAGAAAGATACATTAATGTTACTGCAATAACCGAAAGAATGGTTATATTAAAGTTTTTTCGATAAGCCAGGTAGCCCACGATAACAGCAATGGGTATTTGAACCCAAACCGGGAAAATCGACTGAGGATACATTTTAAAAATGATGGCAATAACCATTCCGAAAATGGCAACCACAATCCAAAGAGAAAACATAATAACAAAAAGAAAAAGCATCCTGACCCTCGGGTTAATAACTTCTTTGGAAAGTTCGCCGATAGAAACGCCTCTTTTCCTCGTAGACATGATGAGCGCCGCGTAATCGTGAACAGCGCCCGCAAAGATCGAGCCTATGATGATCCAGACAAGAGCCGGGAGCCATCCCCATATTACAGCTATGGCAGGCCCGACAATAGGGCCTGTGCCGGCTATTGAAGCAAAATGATGGCCAAAAAGAACCTCTTTATTCGTAGGAACATAATCGATATCGTCTCTAAGCTCCTCGCTGGGAACGGACCTTTTTGGATCCGCATGAAATAATTTTTTGGCTACAAAAGTGCCGTAAAATTTATATGCGAGAGCAAAAATTACGAGTGAAAACAAAACTATCCAAAGTGAATTCATGTTTACCCCTTACCTCTTTACTTTTTGCCTCTTTACTTCTTTTATGTAATTATGTACTAAAAAGATCAAAAATTCAAAACAAATCCCAGCAAATTTTTTAACGGTATCTTTCTAATATTGGCGGGGCCTGTCACGGTAAAAGCGTTCATTGGCCCCTCCGCCCGGTGTGGATCCTCCCACTCACGCTTTTACCGTGCCACCCGCCAATAATTACAACATACACATGTCGGGAAATAATATAATGCCTTTCGGCCTCCCCACCTACGGTGTGGGCCCGGGATGTATTAACGAAAAAAATTAAATAACTTTTTTAACAAAACAGGACTTTCCTTTCTCGCTTCTTACGACCCTGCGAAAAGCCCGTACTTTGGGCTTTGAGAAGGGGGAGTTAAGCGAGGTTTAAAAAAGGTTAGTTAATTTTTTGGTTCCTTCTTTTGTTTTAAGTTTTTTGAAGGACGTTAACCTGGTACGAGAAAGGCATTATATTCTTTCTAGCAATATCTTTGGTTACACACCGAGTGTGGAGGAGAAAAAAACTTTAACGAGAAAGGTGACTTCGACTCTTCTTGTTAGTATAGACTGTTTGGTTGTTTCTTGTTAGGGCTTCTTGACCCTTTTTACAAACTTACAGCTTACAGCCTACAGCTACAAAAGGGACAGGTCTAAGCTTAATTCTGGAACCGGTCCAAGCTTGGGTTTGGAACCGTCCCTCAAGCGCTTAATGATATGAATAATCTGATTCGCTTAAATCAGTTTTTTGCCAAAGCTCGAGGGGTTCCATACATAAATAGATCCAGGCCTTTGTGCCGGTATTTCTAATCCATCGAATCATGTTGTTGTACATCATAGTTCGCTGTTCTCTTGGGTAACGAAGTTTGCCGTCGGTATCAACAAAGAATTCCCCTTCGTAAAACATGTTGTTATCCGCGAAACGCCGCTCTACAACCTGCTTAAATCCGGGCGAATAGCGCAGCGTACCAAGACTTATCCATCGGGTTTTAGAATTAATAATGGAGTCAGAGAAAATTTTGTTTACGATTTCCTCATATTCTTTTTCCCAGTTCCTGTAATAAATAATCGGGTCAAAGTGAAAACCTATGCCGTACCCCGCCATTGCCGCGGAACGAGCCGCGTTTATTCTGTCGTTCATGCACGCTCCGCCTTTTTCATACTTTTCGGAAACATTAAAGGTATTCATTGTCCATGAAATGACAACATTGTCATGCGGTT
>JBFZAV010000156.1:0-4732 GCA_041308745.1 Candidatus Omnitrophota bacterium
CGCCGAATGTTGTCGAGCCGGTACAGGAAGCGAAGAAATAGGATTAAGAATTAAGTGGTAAGGATTAAGAAGGGGATAGGGCTTATAGCTTACGGCTTACCGCTTACAGCTTAAAATAAACATGAATAGCAAACTGAAAAAACTGATAGACAATAATTCAATCAAACCCGAACAGATTAAGGTTGATTCCCGTGATGTTTCCAAAGGAGATATCTTTTTCGCGATAAAGGGCCCCGTGCATGATGGGCATACTTACATAGACCAGGTTGTCGATAAAGGCGCATCATATGTTGTTTATTGCGGGGATAGATCGTATCCGGTTAAGCAGAGCGCAGAGTTTATTAAGGTAAACGACACATTAGGCGAACTTTCCGATTTTGTTAAAAGCGTTTTTAATGATCCGTCCGGGAAACTCGAGGTTTACGGTGTTACCGGCACTAACGGTAAAACAACCACGGTGTTTCTCATCGACAATATTTTAAACAACTTCGGGATAAATTGCGGGTTTATCAGCACCGTTTTCAGTAAGTCAAAGGGAGATTCCCTGGAGGTTTCATCTCTTACAACTCCGGGCATTCTGAAAATAAACAGTTTTTTTAATGAGATGATTTCTTCCGGCAAAAAGGCCGCCGTGCTTGAAATTTCATCCCATGCGCTTGATCAGTCGAGAGTCGCCGGCATAAATTTGGATAGCGCCGTTTTTACCAACATTACACCGGAGCACTTGGATTATCACCTTAACATGGATAATTATTTAAGCGCTAAAAAGAAGATTTTCGCGAATCTCAAAAAAGACGGCCTCGCCGTAATAAATACCGATGACCCAATGCTAAAGAAAAAAGATGATATCGCGGATGGAAGGAAAGCCATATCTTTTGGAACAGGTGAAGAATCGTTTATAAAGGCCAAAAACATTAATCTTTTTTCAAACGGCTCGGAATTTGATGTTGTTTACGGAAATATAGGGGAGATCCGCATAAAAACAAGGTTGATCGGAAGGCATAACGTATACAATATTCTCGGAGCTATGGGGGCTTTTTACGAAAGAGGGATACCCCTTGAAAAAATTAAAGAAGGTGTTGAAAAGACTTCTCCTGTGCCGGGCAGGCTTGAACGGCTTGAGAGTAAAGCGCCTTTTAATGTTTTTGTTGATTATGCCCACACGCCGGACGCGCTTGAGAACATTTTGAATTGTCTTAGAAGCTTAACCCAAAAGCGGCTTATTTGTGTTTTCGGCTGCGGAGGAAACAGAGACAGGACAAAAAGACCCGTTATGGGTAAGATAGCAACCAGTATTTGTGATGCTGTTTTTTTGACAAATGACAATCCAAGAAAGGAAAAGCCGCGGGATATACTGAAAGAGATCGAAAAAGGGGTGATACAAGGCTCTACCTATAGTATAATAGAGGACAGAAAAGAAGCTGTTTACGCGGCAATTAAGGAAGCCAAGAAGGATGATATAGTTGTAATTGCCGGTAAAGGGCACGAAAAATATCAGATAATCGGAGATAGGACCAACCATTTTGATGATAAAGAAGAGGCCGAGGAGGTTTTAATGAAGTTGAGATATGATTGATTTTAGTGTGAGAGAAGTTTCTGAGGTCACCCGCGGTAAAATGGAATCAGTTAGTCCCGCCGAAACTATCAAAGGATTTTCTATTGATACCCGTACAATAAAAAGCGGAGAATTTTATATAGCAATAAAAGGCAAAAATCATGACGGTCATAATTACGTTAATGAAGCCATTAGTAAGGGCGCTTGCGGCATTATTATAGAAAACGCTGATATCGAAATAAAAGGGAATCCCTCTCATAAAATTATTGTAAAAGACTCACTTAAGGCATTGGCCGATATAGCCGATGCGGTAAGAAGAAAAGTAAATATACCGGTCGTGTGTATTACGGGCACAAACGGTAAAACCACGGTAAAAGATTTAACCGGCCACATACTTTCCAAGCGGTTCAAGGTTCTTAAAAGCGAGAAGTCTTTTAATAACATAATTGGCCTAAGCCTCACGCTTTTAAATCTCGAGAAAACACATGATGTGGCGATATTGGAACTCGGAACCAACCATCCGGGTGAAATTATTGAACTTGCGAATATTGCCCGTCCGAAAATAGCGGTTATAAATAACATCGGCAACGGACACATAGAACATTTTGGTTCGAGGGAAGGGGTGTTTAAGGAAAAGGCGAGTCTATTGGACGCGCTGGGAAAGTCAGGGAAAGCTTTTTTAAACGGCGACGATGATTTTCTCAAGAATGTTAAAAAAGACCGAATTAATATAAAATTTTTCGGGCAATCAGAAAAATGCGACTTAAAAATAGAAAACATAGAAAAGAAAGAAAACGGATTCGAATTTGTTTTTGACAAAGTTAATTATAGATTGCCCCTGGAGGGCGTACATAATGTTTATAACGCCTCTATTGCCATAGCCCTTGCCAAAGAGCTGGGGCTTAGCGATGAAGACATTAAAGACGCTCTTGGCAGCGTAAAACTTCCCGGTATGCGTCTTGAACGCCAGGTGATCGACGGCGTGGTTTTTATAAACGATTCCTATAACGCCAACCCGGATTCTTTTGAGAGCGCCATTAATGCGTTTCAAGGCATGCGTTCGTCGGCTAAAAAAATTATCGTTGCCGGCGATATGCTTGAGCTTGGCCCGAGCTCCACGGAACTTCATAAAAATTTGGGAAGAAAAATAAAAAACAGTAATGTTGATTTTCTGGTCACGCTTGGCGGTTATGCCAAATATATCGCCCAAGGCGCTATAGAAGCCGGCATGGACCCGGAAAAAGTTGTAAGCACGGCAAATCATTCTGATGCCGCGAATATTTTGATGGAAATAGCCAAAGAGAAAGACATGGTTCTTGTTAAAGGATCCCGCGCGTCAAAGATGGAGGAGATACTTAGATGTTATACCACTTCTTGTATTCATTAACAGATTATTGGTCTGGTTTTAATATTTTCAGATATATAACATTCAGGGCCAGCATGGCAGCGATAACATCGTTTGCATTATGTCTTATATTCGGGCCTTTCATTATCGATTGGCTGAAGAGATTGAAAGCCGGTCAATTTATAAGAAAAGAGCATGTGGAAAGCCTCTACGATCTCCACAAACACAAAGAGGGGACGCCTTCCATGGGCGGTCTATTGATTATTGTTTCTGTTCTTCTTACTTCCATATTGTGGGCCAGGATAGATAATGATTACGTTATTCTGGTTTTGGGGGGCATGGTATGGCTTGGTGTCGTGGGAATGTTTGATGATTGCCTCAAGATAGCCAAAAAGAACGAAAAAGGCATAGCGGCCCTCGCAAAGATAATAGGGCAGGTAACGCTTTCATTGATTGTGGGGCTTTTCGTAATTAAAAGTAAATACATCGGGGCCGATCTTTATGTCCCGCTTATGAAAAACGCTGTTGCCAATCTTGGAATATTTTACATTTTGTTTATTTTGTTCGTCATAGTGGGCTCTTCCAATGCCGTAAATTTAACGGACGGGCTTGACGGGCTTGCAATAGGTTGTGTTACATTTGTGGCGATAACATATGGAATATTAAGTTATATTTCGGGTCATTACGAGGTGAGTAATTACCTTAACGTATTCTATCTGCCGGGGGCTGGAGAGCTTACGGTTATTTGCGCATCAATCGTAGGGGCAAGTTTGGGATTTTTATGGTTTAATTCGCATCCCGCGTCAGTGTTTATGGGGGATACAGGGTCTCTTGCTCTCGGGGGAACAATAGGCATTATAAGCATACTTATAAAGAAGGAAATTCTGCTTCTTGTCGCGGGAGGTATTTTTGTTATTGAAGCCTTATCCGTGATACTGCAGGTTGTGTCGTTTAAACTGAGAGGAAAGAGAATATTCCTCATGTCGCCGATACATCATCATTTTCAGCTTAAGAACTGGCATGAATCAAAAATTGTTATCAGGTTTTGGATAATATCCGCGGTGCTTACGTTTGTAAGCCTCGCGACTTTGAAATTATTTTAAGTTAATTAAATGGGTGAAGGTGCATATGAAGAATTTTAAAGGCAAAAAAGCATTAGTTGTAGGGTTAGGCATAAGCGGACAGTGCGCGGCGGAGCTTCTGGCAAAGAATGGCGCCATCGTAAAAATTACCGATTCTTCCAGCGAAGAAGCGGCGGCTAAAAGACTCGAAAAACTTGCCGACTATCACATACAGTACGAGTTTGGCGGGCACAGTTTTGAGTTTTGCAGAGATGTCGATATTGTTGTCACAAGTCCGGGAGTTAGCATCGACAGCTTGCCGCTTAAAATAGCCGAAGAAAGAAATATACCGGTTATAGGAGAACTCGAACTGGCAAGCGAGTTTTGTAAAGTTCCCATTATTGCTATTACAGGCACAAACGGAAAGAGTACCGTTACGGAACTTATCGGGAATATTCTGTCATGCGCGGGGCATAACGTATGCGTATGCGGCAATATAGGCAACCCTTTCTGCGGAGAGATAGAAGCGCTCGGAAAGGATAGTGTCGTTGTTCTTGAGGTAAGCTCTTTTCAGCTTGAAACAATTAAATCTTTCAGGCCCCACATTGCCATTCTTCTTAATGTGACGGCGGATCATTATGACAGACATCGGAATCTGGAAAATTACAAAGACGAAAAATTTAAGATATTTCTTAATCAGACAAAAAAGGACTGGGCGGTTATTAACTCGAGTTTTAAAAATGACAGAAGAATTGCCAGTATAAAAAGCAG
>JBFZAV010000157.1:0-4107 GCA_041308745.1 Candidatus Omnitrophota bacterium
TGCCGAGTTTAAAGAATACAGCATAAGCTCAATAAAGAGAGTAGGCGAAAATTATGAATTCTTTTTAAGTCATGGCGACTGGAAGTATGGCGACAAAGATCTTATAAAAATGATTATAGACGGCAAGAGCTACAAAGTTATAATGCCAAGCAGAAATTTATTTTTCAAAAAATCCATAGACGGCGTTAAATATTAAGCGAAAAACCTTTTAAAGAGGAAGGCTAATGAAGAAAAAAACAATTGTTTGCATCGGAGCGGGATATGTCGGAGGGCCAACCATGGCGGTTATCGCTAAAAAATGTCCCGACTATGAGGTAATAGTTGTTGATGTAAATAAGGAGAGAATCGACGCGTGGCAGTCAGACAACCTTCCGATTTTCGAACCCGGCCTTTGTGACGTGGTAAAAAGCGCGCGCGGCAGAAATTTGTTTTTTTCCAATGATGTCAGGGGCAATATAGACAAGGCCGACATAATATTTGTAAGCGTCAATACCCCAACCAAGACATTCGGAGAAGGCGCGGGTATGGCGGCAAACCTTGAATTCTGGGAAAAGACCGCAAGAGAGATTCTGCAGTATTCAACAAAAGATAAAATTGTTGTCGAAAAAAGCACTTTGCCGGTTAAGACCGCCCAGGCCATGGAACAGATTTTAAATTCAGGGAAGACCGGCGTTAAATTTGAAGTTGTATCAAACCCCGAATTTCTGGCCGAGGGAAGCGCGGTAAAAGATCTGGAAAACCCGGAGAGGGTTCTTATCGGCGGCCATGAAACAGAGGCAGGCAGGAAGGCGATCGATGAGATCGCGGCAATATACAGGCATTGGGTTCCTGAAGAAAAAATAATCAAAACCAATTTATGGTCAAGCGAACTCTCAAAATTAACGGCCAACGCGTTTCTTGCCCAGAGGATAAGTTCAATAAACAGCATTTCGGCTTTCTGTGAAATTACAGGCGCCAGTGTAACCGAAGTTTCAAGAGCAATAAGCATGGACTCGCGCATAGGATCAAAGTTTTTAAATGCAAGCGTGGGTTTTGGAGGTTCGTGTTTTAAGAAGGATATTCTGAACCTTGTTTATCTTTGCCAGCATTTTGGGCTTATTGAAGTTGCTGATTACTGGCATCAGGTAGTCTTAATAAATGATTACCAGAAAAAAAGATTTGTTAGAAGAATGATCGCGGCCATGTTTAACACCGTGGCCGGTAAAAAAATAGCGATTCTTGGATTTGCCTTTAAAGCGAATACCGGCGACACGAGGGAAAGCCCGGCAATAGACATCTGCAGATATTTGTTTGAAGAGAGGGCGGAGCTTATTGTCAGCGACCCGGAGGCGCTAAATAACGCTAAGAAGGACCTCATGTTCGCTGAAGGTAAAATAATGTTTGTTAAGGATCCTTACGAGGCTTGTAAGGGCGCCGACGCCATAGCGGTTTTGACTGAATGGGATGAATATAAAAAGCTGGATTACGGGCGTATATATGATTCCATGAATAAACCATCGTTTGTTTTTGACGGGAGAAATATTCTGGATCATAAAATGCTTTTTAGTCTTGGATTTAATGTTTATCCACTTGGCAAGGAAAACTTAAGCCATTTAAAATAACTTACGGCTTTCCGCCTGAGGCGGACCCGCCTCTGGCGGGATAGCTTAAAACTTAAAGCCAATAATTGTTAAGGAGGGAAATTGTTTATGTCAGAGATAAAGAATATCGGAGTTATTACGGGCGGAGGGGATTGCGGAGGCCTTAACGCCGTTGTTAAAGGTGTCGCTGAAACATGTATCGCAAAAGGGTTACAGTGTTTTGTTATCCCGAATGGATATGCGGGGCTTTATAACCTGATCGATTTTGATAAAATCACAGAGTTAACGCCCGACAGAGTGGATGCGGTCAACGCCAATCCTGCCGGCTCGGAAGCGGGGCATTCCAGAGTAAAAATTAAAAAGATCAAAGATGACAATAAATATGCCAGAATAAAGCAAGGTTTAGAAAAATTCAAGATAGACGCTCTGGCGATTTCGGGCGGCGACGACACCGGAAGCGTTATGGTTGATTTGCACGAAAACGGCGTCAAATGTGTGCATGTTCCGAAAACAATGGATCTTGACCTACAGCCTTATTCCGTAGGCGGGGATTCGACAATAAACCGCATAGCGAATTTTGCGGAAGATCTTAAGACTACGGGCCGGACGCATAACAGGGTCATCGTTTTGGAGGTTTTCGGAAGGTATGCAGGTCACACCGCGTTTCGCGGAGGTGTCGCGGCGGACATTGATGCAATTCTTATTCCTGAAATACCGGTTGACTTTGATATTTTATACGACCACGTTAAGAAAAAATTGGATAACAGAATAAGAAAAAGCGATGTTCATGCCGGAACTTACATAATTATTGTCGCCGAAGGCTTGAGAGATGCTTCCGGCAGCGAAATATTCGATGAGAGCGCCGGCATTGATGCCTTTGGGCATAAAAAGCTGGCTGGCGCCGCAAAATATGTCTGCCAGGAAATTACAAAGAGACTGAAGGCGGATCCGAACGTTAAGATTTTTATGAAAGACACGCACATGTATGTCGAAGGCATGTATGAGATCCCCGAGGTTAGAGGCGTTACTCCGGGGCACCTTGTCAGATGCGGGCGTTCCAGCGCGTATGATGTTAATTTCGGCAAAGAAGCCGGCGCGGCGGCGGTTGAACTTTTGGTTAAAGGCATTACGGGAGTGACTGTTGTGGGTATCCGGGGCAGCAAGGTTATGTATATGCCCGCGATCAAGGCGATAGAACAGAGGCACATTGATTTGGACCAGGTTGCGGTTCATGAGCAGATGGGCATATGTTTTGGAAGAAAACCGCAGGAATTTAAACCTAAATTCGAACAAATAAACCAACAGCCCGACAGATACATGTAAATGAGCACATAACTTACAAACATAATGTGTTTGTAAGTTATAGGTGCGAATTTATCCCGAGCAGGCGTTGTTAAAGATGCGGCGAGGGATCTTGTTACGGAGCGATAGCGGACGTAAGTTATATGGTCGAATTTATCCCGAGCAAGTATTGTCCAAACTAGCGGCGAGGGATCGGTAAAAGTGAAAAAAACAAAAAACCGTTTTCGTAATAGTTATAGATTGCGGAAACGGTTTTTTTATCTTAAAATATAATTATGATTACGGACGATAGAAGGGCGTTTAAAAGGATAGGCCACAAACTTACGGTGATGTTTAAACCTCATTCAGCGCAAGGGACATATTTTAATTCTTCGATTACCGAAAATATCTCACTTGGCGGCGTGTATTTTCTGACCTTTAAAGAACATGGGATAGGTGAGATGGTTGATTGCCTTATAAAAATAAATAAAAGCGAGGCCGAGTGTACCGCGAGAGTTGTGCGCTGTGAAAAAGTTGAACGTCACATGATCAATATGTTCGGAGTAGCGGTCGAGTTTGTTGAATTTTTTAACAATTCAAAAAAAAATTTAGAAAATATTTTTAAAAAATAATTTTTTCAAAATCATTTTCAAAAATCATCACTCCATAGTCCTTTAAAATCAACACTTATAGAACGTTTCAAAAAAGCTATTTTCGTTTAAAAAATAAATCAAAAAAAATTCAAAAAAATTTCTGCAATCGCTTGCAAAATAAAATTTTTGATGTATATTTTTTTTAAAAGTAAAATTGTTTAGATGAAAAAATTATTTAAACAAAAAACTCTAAGGAGGCGAAAATGGTAGCTAAGAAAAAGAAAAAAGCAGCGAAGAAAAAAGTAGCAAAGAAAAAAGGTTCAAAAAAGAAAAAAAGATAAGTAATTATTGAATATAAAAAAGGCAGCATTTTAAATGCTGCCTTTTTTTGTTTGCGGCCCTGTGACCTTGTGACATTGTGACCTTGCGACTTTGAAAAGGATAATATAAAACTTCTTGTACTGGGTATGCTTTTTTGATAAAATACAGCTCTTCAAAACGATCTTTCTGGGGGCATAGCTCAAGTGGTTAGAGCAACTGACTCATAATCAGTAGGTTCATGGTTCAAGTCCATGTGCCCCCACCATGTACCACTCACAAAAAATCTGTCGATTTTTTGTTCGGGCTTTGCCCCGTACCGAGGTGCGAAGCAG
>JBFZAV010000158.1:0-2581 GCA_041308745.1 Candidatus Omnitrophota bacterium
ATGCTTCAATAAAACAGCAGCATGATTATGTAAGAGACATAACTTCCGGAGTAGCTCCATTTATCTTTATATGGCAGGGTAAGGCTGTGCCGGATGGAATAGAGCTATCCAAAGAAAACGATATCAGCCCGAGTATTACATATGATTACGATACAAAAACGGGCAACCTTAAGGCAATCAATCTCTATAGGCCGATGGATCCCAAAACGCAGCAGGCCGGAAGGCCCATGATAACTTATAACATGAGGCAGCCCAGCGACGACTACACGCCGCCGGCCCCTGAAGAAATGACGGCAAAAACCGCTGATTTGGGCGCTGCCGGTAAGGCAATGACAGATGCCGTGGGCGGAAAACAAGGTTATTTTATAGACGAAAAGTATTACGAAGATGTTCTTATAAACGTTTCTTTAAGTGAGACGAATAATATTCCTCCGACTGAGGATGTTACCTTTAGAGCGGGAGCACAAGTTAAGTTCAACGAAGGCGCCACATACGAAAGATACAGACGGTACAAGAGCCGCGCGGAAGCGAAAGTTACCGAAAAATATATAGACGAGGCAACAGGGAAGGAAATGACGCGTGAAGTGGTGAAGATCGAAAGGGGTATTCTTACAGGCACCGTTTATGATTTTAAGGATAGAATTGTGCTAGACGCTTCGGGCAAAGTAATAAGCGGCCAGGGAAGGATAGTAAGAACAATTGACGAGGTTAAAAAAGGTTTTGTTTACGACAGATATTTTGACGCAAGCGATATGGAGAACCATGCCGAAGAAATTGTATGGCTTGGGACTGTCGATCCGGCAAAGGGTTATGTTGTTACGCCTATCGCCGGCGACGGACGGGTTTCATGGTCGAGAATTGTTGACGGAAGATACAGGATTACAGAGTACACAGGCGATAGCGCTGTGCTTAAAGCCGCGGGACTATCGGAAGACGAGGCGTTAAACCTGAAGGGCAAGGTGTTCTTAGAGGATTTAAGAAATCCGGACAGAATGGTTGAGGTTTCAGGAATAAATGTTGCTCTTGGCGCCGGCACGACAGTTGATTTTGCGGCGGCAGAGCCTATTGCCGTGTATCAGGGATACACAATATCAAGAAATTCCAGCGATCCGCTTTTTAACCACAAACTTATTTATAAAACATATGTTCCGGACGCCGATATTGTGGGTGATTTGGCCGGACAGATGTATGTATCTGTAAGAACTCCCGAAAATGTTGAACTTCCGCTCGGCAGGATAAACGGAAGGCATTACAGCGTGGATGAAAGGGGAGATATAAAAGGCCCCAATGAACTTTTCGGCATGACGGAAACAGGCGGGGCCATAAAGATGAGCCCGATAACGGTTGACAGGAATTTCAATGTTGTTACCGGAAGCGAGCTTTTTGTTGAGCAGTATTATTACGACAATGTGAAGAAGCCGACAATGCTTTATGTTCTTAAAGACGGTAAGGTAACAAAAATCGATCTTAATTCAAGAAGGCCCGTAGCGACGTATGACATGAACGATGTTGATTTTGGTGTTGGCGGGACAAGACAGGCCCTCGAGAAGGAAGGGGTTCCGGCGATTGAACTTTATAACTATAGCCCGGATGGGACGCTCCAGTATATGCAGAAAACAGAAACAGGCTATGACGGGGCTCTGCATACGACTGTTCTCGTAGGCGAATGGGATATGGCGGCAAGAAAGGCCGGCAGGCAATTAAGGCTTGTTTCTTCTTATAACACGGAAACAAAAGAAGAAGGAGAAATCTTGGCAGAATACGGCAAACCGCTCGACGGAGTTATATACGGATTTTATGACGACAATAAAGATCTATTAGCGAAGAATGGCATAGACCCCGGTAACGCCGGCAAGATTTTCGGGAACAATGTAAGCGCCCCGGCGAGGACGGCGATGGAAGTTGCCGGTCTTGTTTTAAAAGAAGACGGTTCCGTAGAACAAACGCCCGATTTTAAACTGCTGGTGGATTATCTTTATAACGATTCACTAAACATTGTATTTACGTCAAGTTTTGTTGACGGGAAAATTTTCGCGGCGTCGCAGAGAAACCCGCGAAACCCGATTGCCAGATATTCAATGCTTGAAAAAGACAAAGACGGAAATCCGATAGGTGTCGGCCTTATATCAAAAATAGGGTACCGCGGAGATTTTGTTTATACAACTTATATCGGGTCGGAACAAACCGGGTACGAAGACATTTTAACCAGAGCCGGGCTCGAGCCTAAGTACATCGCCGGAAAAACCTTTGTTGCTCAAAACGCAAACAGAAATGTCACTTTGCGGGAAGTTAAGGGTATTACAGTTAAAGACGGTATGGTAGAAGGCGAAGAAGCGCTGGTTTCAAAATTCGGAATACGGGAAGGTTACATTTTTTCACAAAATGATAAAGGTGAGATATTTGTCGCCGACGAAGCAAACCCTGAATTGACAATCTTCCAGGCATCGGGAATTGATTTATGGAAAGAAGCTGGCGCCGAATTTCCAGGGATAAAAATAAATGATGATGGTTCTGTTACAGGCGTAATAATTCTTATAGCCGACTATGCTTTAGACAGCGAAAAGGGATTACTATATAAGAA
>JBFZAV010000159.1:0-4333 GCA_041308745.1 Candidatus Omnitrophota bacterium
AAGCGAGGGATCTATTTCGACGCCGTATTCATTGCCTATTATTTTAGCCACAATTAATGCCGCAGATACAAGACCGGCGTCGTAATTGCCTGTTTTAAAATTCGGCACTATGTAATTTTCAATGATAAGTTTACTTTCAAGATCCGTAAGGGCGCCTTCCAGGCCGTATCCCACTTCGATCCTTACGCGGCGATCGTTGATTGCCGCCAGAATTAAAACACCATTATCTTTGCCTTTTTTACCGATGCCCCACTTTTTAAAAAGATCCACCGCATACTCTTCGATTGTTAATGGCTTTGTCGAGGACACGGTTAGAATGGCGACTTCAGCGGTTGTTTTTTCTTCAACTTTATATAAAAGGCCTTCCAGCTTTTGCTCGGCATTCGGGGATATTACGTTGGCGTAATCGTTAACATATCCCTGGGCTAGCGGATACTTCTCGCCTTCGGCTTCTACAAAGCCGCAAAAAACAAAACCGAATATTATTAAAAAAATTGCTGTTATCTTTCTCATTAAATCCTGTCAATTATCTCTGAAAGTTTTTCAAGTTCACGCACAAAGTCTTCTAAAAATATTTCCGGTGATTTTCCGCCTATTTTACCGTCAGATTTTTTATCTTTCAGCATTTCAATAAATGAACTAACGTTTATCCCGAACTCTTTTCCTACCTTATTTAATATTTCTTCTTTGTCCTTGGGAAGATTCTCGGCCATTTTTAACCTTAAAACATTCCTTAAAATAGGCATAAGCGAACGGAACACCTTTTTTATCAGGATCTCCAGGCCCTTTTTATCCAAAGCCTGTTCCAGATAGGCCTGTCTTATCGTAACAATCTTGCCCTTAATCTGGTGTTCGCATTCTCTTCTTATATCTTCCCTCTCTACGCTGATTCCTCCAAGCATATCCTCTCCGTAAAGAAGAACGGAAGAATCTTTCATTTCAAGAAATTCTACCGGAAACGTATCGAGCGACATGTTTATGTATTCCGGTGTTAAAAAAAGAGGCGCAGTAATTCTGTGTTTCAGACCGCTTTTTACGAGTCCCGCTACGCTTTTTAATTTTTGCATCGATACACTTTTCAAAACAATCCCGATATTAACATCGGACGTTTTCGGATTATAATCGCCTCCCGAAACACTACCATAAAGAAAAATCGATTTAATGTCATCTTTTAACGCGTCAATGATTTTCTCTAAATATGGTAAAATATTTTTTTGAACATTTGCGGGAAGATTTTCAATATTTTTGTGTTTTAGCATGTTAACCGTCCTCGGCTTTAGATGTTCTTCTCTTTAAACAGCAAATACCTTCTCATCGAAATCTTTTTAAGATCAAACTTATGATACCACCTGTAGGCCAAAAAGTAAAAGAAAGGCTCCCCCGGATGGTTGGTAAGCTGATCGAACAATATATGCGCGGCCATGCTTATTGCCAAAGGAAAAATCCAGGAAACAAAAAAAGACAGCCCCAGTAGAATAAAAATAAGCTCCCATGCGTGAAAGACCAAGTATATCTTCCCCGATGCCAGAAACCTGTTACAAACAAAATCCCTTATATCAAATTTCGCCCCATAATACATAAAATAATCAAGAAAATGGTCTAAGTCGATTAAAATACCGCCCAAAACAGCCAGACAGGGCCAGAGCCACCCTAGCGTATGCTTATAAAAAAGCCAGGCAAAAAAAGCCGTTATCGCCACATGCGAACCAATATCAAGAAAGGTAAGTACGTATTTTTTCCTGTTATACATAATTATTAGATGATACTCGGGTAATGTGCCGAGGTCAAGCGATAAAAAATCACAGAACCGCATACTAAGGGGCAAGGATCGTATATCGTATATCGTAGAGAGTTACAGCTTACAGCCAATAACAGTTATAGATGGAAAGTGGGACGCAGGAATTAAGTGTGGCGGGTGGCACGGTAAAAGCGTGAGCGGGAGGATCCACACCGGGCGGAGGGGCCCGCGAATGCTTTTGCCGTGACAGGTCCCGCCAATTTATGCCTAGACCTGTCCCTAACATAAACTTGAATCTCCTTACACAAACAGATATACTATCTAAATATAACTATGAAGAATAAATTTTTTAAATACATGTTCCTACTCGTGGCTGCCTCCCTTCTGTGCGTTATCCCTCTTGAGGCGCAGTTTGAAAAGAAAACTTATCATTTCTGCGGAAGCAGCGATTTTGCCCCCTATTCTTTTGTTTCGGACGAAAAGAAAGAAGAAGGTTATTCCGTAGACTTAATCAAAGTCTTGTCCGCGACTATGGATATGGATATAAATTTCCATCTTATGCCGCTTCATGAGTGCGTAGACAAGCTGAAAGCCGGTGAAATTGACGGTGTTATAGGCATGCCCCAAGTAAAAAATATTTCTAAATACGTGGATTACTCGACAAAAACTGCGGACATCGAATACGCCATCTTCGTTGAATCCAAAAATACATATGTAAACTCTATTAAATCTCTTGCCGGCACGATTGTAAGCGTGCAAAAGTTAAGTCCCATTATTGACGAACTTAAAGGCTACGATAACATCACCCTTGAACAGTCAGATACGGTTCTGGAGAGCTTGAGAAAACTTGAAAAACGCGAAGTTGCCGCTGTAATAGCCTGTAAAAATGTCGCCTTATACTACATACAGGAACAAAAAATTGAGGGCTTAAAAATTGTGGGATCTCCCATTCCCCACCCTTATACTTACGCTATTGCCGTTCATAAAAACAATAAAGACGCGCTTAAACAGATTAATAAAGGTATAGAAATACTTGAAAATAACGAGACGATAGAAAAATTGCAGAGAAAATGGTTCGGCCTGAGACTTTATCAGCCCATCCCCTGGAAAAGCGTTATAGTGTTAAGCTCCGGGGTAACAGGAATAATGCTTATTTTTGCCGGCTTTTTATGGGTGGTGTCGCTTAACGCAACTATAGAATCCAAAACAAAACAAATACAGATAATGACGCAAACCATGGTTGAAAAAGACAAGCTTGCGGTGCTCGGAAAACTCGCGGGACAAATCGCTCATGAGCTTAGAACCCCTCTAAGTATTATAAATAACTCCGCTTACCTTTTAAGAAAAGAAGGAGCGAAAGACAAAGATCTTTTTGAAAAACGGCTCCGCGTTCTTGAAGATAAAGTAAAACTTTCAAGTAATATATTAGAGAGCATCTTAAGCTATTCCCGCGTTAAAGCGGAGGCGGCGGCAAAAATTTCTATTAAAGACTGTATAACGGAAGTTTTGAAAGACCTTGAAATTCCGCACGAAATAAAAGTAAAAATCCAAACTAAACCCGAAGATGAGGCTTTATCCATCTTCATGGATTTCCACCAATTGTACAGCGTTCTCCGAAATATCGCCATAAACGCGGTTCACGCCATGAAGGACAAAGGCACCTTAACGATAGAACTTTTCTCGACAAATAAAAAATCCATTGTGAACATACGTATATGCGATACGGGGCATGGAATTGAGGAAAAAAATAAAGAAAAGATTTTCACCCTGTTTTTCAGCACAAAGATCACAGGTACAGGCCTCGGCCTTTCCATCGCAAAATCGATTGTTGAAGCCAATATGGGCGAACTTACTTTGGAAAAAACCAGCCCCAAAGGAACTTGTTTCTTAATAAAAATACCTGCGGCAAAATATTAACTATGTCGGACGAAAAAACCTTTAAAATACTCCTTATTGATGATGATAAAGACATGTGCGAGTCTTTAGCGGACGTACTCATGTTTGATTCGCACTATACGGTTGACTACAATACCGACCCCGAAGAAGCCCTCAAAAATATCGTGAATAACAACACTTACGATCTTATGATAATAGACTATAAAATGCCGAAAATGGACGGCATGGAACTTCTGCGAAAGATCAAAGTAATCAATCCCAAAGTGCATGTTTTTATTCTTACCGCGTTCATATCCAACGAGCTTGTTGAGCACGCAAAAAAAGAAGGCGCAACCAGAATCCTTTCAAAATTCATCTGGCCCGACGAAATTCTGCAGAATATCAAAGAAGTGATTGGGTAAAGATCGTGCTATCGCATGTCGTATATCGTGCTATCGTACGGTCGACCTTGTTTTCCGTTCCGGGATCGGTTTATTGGTAAAATGGTCGCTCTAACTTTTGACATATTTTGCGGCTAAAAGACTCCTACCGGGCCCACGCCGAAGGCGGGGAGGCAAATTAACCCGAAAGACTCCTTCTACTCTTATAAAGATGAGTATATGTAACGTAGATATTGGCGGGTGGCACGGTAAAAGCATGAGTGGGAGGATACACACCGGGCGGATGGGCCCGCGAATGCTTTTGCCGTGACAGGCCCCG
>JBFZAV010000160.1:0-3754 GCA_041308745.1 Candidatus Omnitrophota bacterium
CATATTTGGCGAATAGTCCAGATTAAAAATATGTTTTTCAGCCGAAAGGTAAAAAATTGATAAAAGCGCCAAAACGGATATGATTGGAATTGTTCTTTTAGTGAATACTTTTTCTATGCCCCAGCCCGATATAATCGCAAGGGCAGGGTAAATTGGTATTATGTACCAATGAAGTTTTGTTTTCACCATGCTGAAAATTATTAGAACCGTTGAAGCCCATAACACCGGCAGAATGTGCGCTCTTTCCCTATTTCTGAATATTCTAAAAATTAAATATGGTAAAAGCGCGAGACCAAGCGCGCCCCACGGCCTGCCTTTATTCGGGATGACGCCTGTGTAAGTTAAAAAGTCCCCCGTGTGGCCGTCTACGGATTGGGTAGTTCTCGTAAAAATATGTTTAATAAATTGACCTTCAATAAATTCTTTTCCGGAAGAGCTGTAAACAGAGTAGTGCCACCACCCGAGAAGCACTAAACAAAGAGATAAGCCCATTAAAAGATATTTATTTTTCAAAGGCTTAAAGTTATTTGTAAAGAGCATATAAAGGAAAAGCACGATTGGAGCGACAAAGGAACCGGCTCCTTTTGTGAAAAAAGCTAAAGCGAATGCTATCGGGGAAAAGAGTAAATAAATATTTTTTTCTTCACCAAGTTTAAACAGTAGAATTGAGAGGGCCATAAAAAATGTTAATGTTACATCAAGCATTCCAGACTTGGCGTCCCAAAGAAAATGCCAACTTGTGAGTAAAACCAGGCTAGACGCAATGGCGGCTTTTCTGGAATAGAGTGAGCGAGCGAGCAAATAAGTTACTATTACAAGGCCTATGCCGCAAAGCGCTGAGAATAATCTAGTAGAAAATTCGTTTATGCCGAATATTTGATAAAAGAAAGCGCTTACCAACATATATAAGGGTGGCTTGTCGTTCCATGCCTCTCCGGTCCAGTGGAGTGTTATCCAGTTCCCCGTGGTCAAAATTTCCCGGGATACCTGGCCGTAAAAAGCCTCATCCCAGGAGCTTAAACTTCCCGTGCCGAGATTCCATAAAATTATTATGGACGCAACAAAAAACAATATAAGAATATCCTTATTGGCATAATTTTTGGTAAACACGTTAAGCCATTATAGCTTGCCACTTTGTATTTGGCAAATTAAGTATTGCTCAAGTTTAAGGTTGTTGTAAGATGCCGCTTTTTGTTTTACAATAAAGACATGCTTCAGACGAAACTATTTATAAAAGCTTAAAAGGGAGATTGTTATGCGCTATTTAAAAAAACTTTTTGATAATAACAAAAAATGGGCTGAAGATATAAAAAAGGGCGAGCCGGATTTTTTTAAAAAGCTATCTAAACAGCAAAACCCTGAATATTTGTGGATCGGTTGTTCGGATAGCCGTGTTCCCGCGAACCAGATAATTGGCCTTATGCCCGGAGAGGTGTTCGTGCACCGCAATATATCAAACGTAGTTGTGCACACGGATCTCAATTGTCTTTCAGTCCTTCAGTATGCCGTTGAGATTTTGGAGGTAAAACACATAATTATTTGCGGACACTATGGGTGCAGCGGAGTTAAAGCCGCGATGGATGGCAAAGAACACGGTCTTATAGATAACTGGCTAAGGCACATCAAAGATGTGTACCGATTGCATCAAAATGAAATAGACTCAATTTTGGAGAGCAATAAAAAGATAAACCGTCTTTGCGAGCTTAATGTTGTAGAACAGGTGGCAAATGTTTGTCAGACTACAATAGCCCAGAATGCCTGGAAGTCCGGAAAAGACCTTACAGTGCATGGCTGGATATATGATATTAGCGACGGCCTTTTAAGGGATATGGA
Organism: Candidatus Omnitrophota bacterium; assembly: GCA_041308745.1. Classification (GTDB taxonomy): domain Bacteria; phylum Omnitrophota; class Gorgyraeia; order Tantalellales; family Tantalellaceae; genus PPR-0476. The sequence goes on from JBFZAV010000160.1 coordinate 1,834, forward strand.
TGTAAGTATTTCTAGCTTGGAGGAGATATCCGCCATTACAGGTCTTAAAAAGCCATAGGGCTGTTAAAACCCTAAGCAGGGTTTTGGGGTTGTAAATGGCGTTGTCCGGCGCTAGGGATATTTCTAAATTTAAAGTTTGGAACTATCCCTTTTTATTTGTATTATGCTCATTTAGAAGGTAAATTTCTTATAAAAAGGGGGAGGGAAATATGAAGAATATTATTTTTGTTTTATTGGTTCTGGCGCTTCTTGGCGGAATATGTTTTGCCGAAGCTCCCGAGGACAGAACAGGGGAGCTGGAAGCAAAAGTTGCGGTTCTTAAAGAAAAAGTCGCTACTATGGAAGGTGAAGTGGCAAATATCCAGACCTCGGTTTTAACAACTAAAGAGGAGCTTGCCGCTTTAACTCAAAAGGTAAACGACTTAGAAACAAAACCAAAAAAATCCTTTTGGCCATGGTGCAGGAAGTAGATTTGACTCCCGGAGATCAGTATGATACACTTCACTCAAAACAAAAAGGGGGATTTTTGTATGAAAAAAATATTGATGTGTGTAATTATCCTGGGGGTGCTCGTTTCCATTCCTTCGACTGTTTTTGCGTTCAGCGTGAAGGAAAATTTTTCGATGGATACAGACCTGGCGGAGAGAGTTGAATTTGGAATAAAAACTTCCGCGGTATTTTTCAGGGACAGCAATTTAGATGAAACGGGATTTAACGCCATGGCGAATGTGAGCTATGATATTTATAAATGGCTGGCTGTTGGCCTTGAGTCAGGCTGGACATTTTGCAAGGTTGGCAATGATAATTTGGGTTCGCCGAACATAAACATAATCCCGCTTCTGGGTGACATTATCATAAAACCTTTTCACTATGAATTGGGATATGATGCGAAACTTGTGCCTTACGCAATAGTGGGACTCGGCGGATATTTCAACTTTGTTACTAACGATGAAGAATTGTGGAAGTCTGATATTGACAGTTCTTTTGCCCACAAATATGGCGCTGGTATAGATGTATTTGCAAACAGAAACCTTGCTTTAAACCTCGAAATAGCATATGTTTTTAGCAGCACAACATTGAGGGCAACGCCTGATGGAGGATCGCAAAATAGCGAGAAAATCGATCTTGACGGTTTATACCTGGGCGGCGGCGTAAAAGGCAAATGGTAATATCTTTATAGAAAGTTAGCCGCAAAAGCTTTGATACAGGAGGAGTAATGGGTAATTGGATCGACAAGGTGGAGCATTTTTCTCATCCGATGTTTATTATGTTTGTGTTTTCAAAAATAATGGTAGGCATAGGAATAGGTGTTTTATTGGCTAATTATCTTTTACCTTATGGCTGGCCGATTCTTGTTGTAGGGATGATCCTGTCGATTACATGTCTTGGAATTGCTTTCAAGAATAAATAGTTAATCAATAATCTAAGTTGATTTGAACACATAAAAACTGCACTTTTTAAAAAGTGCAGTTTTTATTTTTATCGAAATGAGGGTACTTGACAAATAAAATTTATTGAATATACTTGTGGCTGATAAAGCGCGGTTTAAAGTTTATTTTAAGAGCTTATAAAAATTTATTAAAACAAAAAGAGCGCGGAGACGAAATGAAACTGTTTATTCCGGTCCTGATCCTGGTGTTATTACTAGGTATGTCAGGCATTAATGCCTTCAGCCAGGACGATCAAAATGTTAATTTCAGCTACGGTGTTGTTGAAGAAGTATCAGGGGATACCATTACTATAATCGAAAAAATTTATGATGAGACAACAGGTAAAGAGGCTGAAGAAAAAGTTTCGTACAAAATTGTGCCCGGCACAGATTTCGACAATGTAAGCTCGACAAAAGAAATTGTCAAAGGGCACGAAGTAGATATTGAATATGTTGAAAAAAGCGGCAATAAAGAAATAACGTACATTTATG
>JBFZAV010000161.1:0-10262 GCA_041308745.1 Candidatus Omnitrophota bacterium
GCGCGCAATTGCATGTTTTAATTTTAAACCCCATCTCTTTGGCAAAAGTTCTTATGTCGCTTTCCTCCGCATAACATAAAGGCCTTATAAGGGCGATTTTTCCTTTAAACATTTCCTGGTAAGGATTCATGCCCGATATCTGGCCCTTGTAAATAAGGTTTAAGAGCACCGTTTCGGCGATATCGTCTTTGTGGTGCCCCAGGGCAATTTTATTACATGAAAATTCTTCCGCTATTTTAAAAAGAGCTTTTCTCCTCGTCCATGAACACCAGAAACAATTTACGCCCCGTTCGTTTTTTATATTAAGATGCCTGAAGACGTATTCGACCCCCTCGGAAAGAAAAAACTTTTCTATTTCCTTGTCGATCATTTCGTCGCCGCAGTGAAAATCGGTTGTGATGTGCGCCGCGATGAGACTAAACTCTACGGGGGCCCAACCTTTAATTTTTTTAAGTAAATGCAGCAGGGTGAGGCTGTCTTTGCCGCCCGAAACGGCAACCAAAATTTTGTCGCCGGTGGAGATTAGGCCATAGTCATTTATGGCCCTCCCGATACTTGAATTTATTTTTGATCCTAATTTTGTCAGTTTTCTCATAAGTTTCGTGCTATCGTACTGTCGTGCTATCGTACTGTCGTGCTATCGTGCTATCGGAAACGATATACGATAGTACGCTTCGACGATATACGAAGCTACTCCTGAATAACTATTTTCGCGGACTTTTCGCCTATACGGCTGCAGCGTACCTTAACAACAACCTCATCTCCCTGAACAAGCCCGGGTAATGAATATTCTAAAGAAAGCCCGGCCTCGCTTTCCTGCATTTCCAGGGCTGTTTTGGCAAATTCTTTTCCGTTAACACTTACGGTTACTTCTTCTATAAAATGACTTTTGGGGTCTGACACATTGTGAACTATGTATATTTCCAGGCTCTCTGCCGCTTTATCGTATGACACATCAATTTTTGACGGAGGATGCGCAGACGAAATTTGCGAAAAACAAAACACTAGCAGAAATACGCAGGCTGTTATTTTTTTCATTGCCCTTCCTCCCTCTTTGCAAGCAAAGAATTGAAAACCTTTTTAAGAAAACGAAACATTAATCTTAAAAACCATATTGAAAACACTATAAAAGAAATAACAAGTATACCGGCTATTATAGGGTGTTTCACAATAAGCCATAAGGCCACAATCAGGAGCGCGTCCTCTGAAAAACTGGCGATAGAATTTGTTATGGGTTCAGGCGAAGTGTTAATTACAACCCTGGTTGTCGCTTTCGTAAGATGAGAGTCCATGGCCACCGCTCCGCCAAGAATGGCAAGTGAAAGCTGAACCTGGGGAGCTGTATTGGAAAGTCCCATGTAGGCGATCAGAGCCCCTCCTAACGGCCGGATGAAGGTATGAACCGAATCCCACATCGAATCCACAAAAGGTATTTTATCGGCAACGAATTCTATTATGTACATCAGCATAGCGGCCGCTATGACAAGAGGATGTGAAAGTATGTCCAGATTGCCCGGCAAATCTATGAGGCCAAGACGGTTAGCGATTCCAAGGCCCATAATGGTAAGATAAAGATTAACCCCCGAAGCCCACGCGCCGCCTAAAAAAATACCCAATTGACTCAAAATTTCCATTACAAAAACCCTCTTTATAGTTCAACTTTGCTCATTTTTACTGTAGGGAGCCCCATCTTATCCCAGAGCTCATAACCATCCTTAAGAACTCTAACCTTTCCCTGCTTGTAGCCATTCTGTATCAAAATCCTCCCAGCGGTAAAGCTTTGCCCGCAACCGGCGCCGTCACAGTAAAGAACGATAGATTTATCTTGCGGCAGTTTTTCAAAACTGGCGGTAATGTTATTAAGTTCAATATTAATTGCGCCTTTTATATGTCCTTTATTGTAATCTTCGCTCGTTCTTACATCCACCCAGACAACTTGAGATTTAAAAATCTTGTAATAATGTTCATATGCTTCTTCAAGGGACATAGCTATCGGTTCATCCGTGGCCGCAATCTTCGGACCTTTAACAAGTTCAAACCCATTATCCTCCCACTCTTTAAGCCCCCCGGTCAGATTATAGGCATTGTACCCTGACTGATTTAATTTCGCGGCGATAAAACTGCTTCTTGCGCCGATACCGCAGCACACTATGATCATCGAGCTCTTTTCAAGATCTTTCATTAGTTCCCGGGGCAGATCCTTAACCAAAACAACACTGCTTCGCGGAAAATTTCTTGATTGGGGAATGTGTTTCTCTGTAAATTCGCTCTTTTCCCTGACATCCAGAATAATAATGTTTTCATTGGTTTTTATGAAACTATTAAGTTCTTCAACTGTCACGGAGGGCACTTCATCTTTGGCTCTTTCTTTATTCAGAGCAACATCCGCTCTCACGGGCAGTTTTATTATTTCGCCTTTATTTCCTTTAAGCGCAAGAGAAATATATTTTTCATCTATTCCCGCATTCTTCCCGGCGGAATCAAACAAAACGCTTACTGTCAGGCTTTCGCCCGGAGCCAAATTCCATCTAGATATATTTTTAATGCTATAACCGCAGCATGATTTAACTTCATCAATAACAATTTTTTTTCCGGAAACATTTCTTATCTTGAAAACCTTTTCTTTTGTTTTACCTTCATCCACTCTGCCAAAATCCCAGACCGAAGGAACCGCTTTGATAATCGGCTTGTTTTCCAAAGCTAAACCCTCTGGAGCAAAATACGCTAATAGGAAAAGCGCAGTAACCAGGTAAAATATCCTCTTCATAATAAGCTATCATACAACAAAAGGGTGTTACTTGACAATAAGTCAAATAACACCCTTTTGTTTCGGGCCTATAAAGCCCTTTTCAGAACAACTACTACTTTATTTTGATTACAGGAACGGGTTTTGCATTAACCTGTATTGTATCAACCGCAACGCCAGAGCTGCAATCCGTACCAGACCCATCATTAACCGTAAGGATAACCTTGTAATTTCCGGGTTTAGTATAGGTATGTGATACTTTCGGCCCTGACCCCTGAGTTCCGTCACCAAAATCCCATGAATATGTAATCGCGTCTCCATCGGCGTCGCTTGAAGCGCTTGCGTCAAATTTTTGTTCCATATCAACGCAGCATGCCTTTGCTATTTTCATATCCGCCGCTGGTGGTGTGTTTACTTTTAAGCTTACAGCAGTCGAAGCGGTTGAGCATGGTGAATCCTTAGCATCATCAACTGCAACCGAAACGTTATAACTGCCGCCTTTTTGGTACTCATGGCTGACTTTTGAACCCGATTCGGTTTTTGTTCCATCTCCGAAATTCCACATATACTTCAGTGAATCTCCATCGGGATCCTTTGAGGCTGAAGCATCAAAAGCCACGCTCTTTCCCACGCAAGTATTTTTAACTTCCGCAAGATTTGCAACAGGTCTTGAATTCACATCAACCTGAATGGCATTTGTAGCTACGGAGCAAGCCGTTCCTCTTCCGTCGTCAACCGTAAGCACAGCAACATATTTGCCGCCCTTATTGTAAGTATGGCTTACTTTCGCGCCGGTAGCTTTTTCGCCGTCGCCAAAGACCCATTCATAAGAAAGAGTCTCGCCTTTTTCTGATTTCGAACTTGTTCCGTCAAACGAAACAGGTTCTCCTGTGCATACTTTCTGGTCGCTTCCCGCAACCGCTACAGGAGGTTTATTGAGATCTACTTTAACTGAAGAGGTGCTGGTACTGCACGGAAGAGCCGTGCCGTCAGTTACAGTAAGTTTCACATTATAAACCCCTCCGTCTTTATAAACATGCGTGACCTTCTCGCCTTGAGCCGTATTGCCGTCGCCGAAATCCCACATATAGGTGAGCATATCGCCATCGGCATCTTTTGAAGCAAGAGCGCTCAACGTTACCGCGTATTCCTCGTCGAGAGATTTGAGGCACATGGTTATATCTTTGCCCGCATCCGCCACAGGAGGAGTATTAACCTTAATTCTCTTTCTTATACTGTCCATATTACATGCTGTTCCGGAATTATCATCAACAGTCAACGCAACATCATACGTTCCGCCCTTTGCGTAGGCATGTGTCACGCTCTGTCCTTCGGCCTTGGTGCCGTCCCCGAAATTCCACATGTAGGTTAAATTTGCCGGAGTATCATCTTTTGTGGCGCTTGCGTCAAAACTTACGCTATCTCCAAGACAAACAAGTTCCGGAGCGCTAAAAGCGGCAACCGGAGGCGTGTTTACAAGAATTTTCTGTGTTGTAACGGCTGTGTCGCAAGGAAGACCTGAATCGTCCTTTACCGTCAATGTAACCGTGTATTCTCCGCCCTTTTCATAAATGTGTGTAACGATCGGTTCTGTGCTTGTTTCGCCATCGCCGAAATTCCACAAAAATGAAAGCTTCTGTTTGTCAATATCATACGAGCTTGTGGCGTCAAAAGTGAATTTGTTGCATTTTAAGTCAGGCTTTGGAGCCGGAGCAGGTTTTAGTTTTGGAGCCGGGGCCGGAGCAGCCTTGGCTACCGGCGGGGTGCCTTTCCTGAAATATATAGGAATAGGTTTACCGCTGTCGGTTGCCATAGCCAGCCCTGCGTTCGCGTACCTTTGCGTGGCTTTAGTGATAATGTAAATCAGCCTGCCATCCGTATCCGTTGAAATTGGCACAATCGTTTCCCGCCATTCACCGCTCTCGGAATCATTTATCGGGAACTTCTCGCTTATGGCCGTCATAGAGATTGTGCTCGATCCGCCGTCTATATCAAGATCGTAATTTTTAACCACTATGCTTTTCGTGCCGGCCGGAACGTGGGGATAAAAATACATCTTATCGCCCTGCCTTGGGAGGAGCCGGAACGTGATGTTTTCCGAATACGCCTCGGCACTTTCAGGTTTTACCTCGACATTGAAAAGGTTCTCATCGTCGCCGCTTAAACCCGTAGCCACAAGTTTAAACCTGTAAAAATTGCCTACAGCCTCGCCTTTTTCTTTTGGATAGGGACCGAAAACATAATAAGCTTTGTCGTATTCCGGTTCAGCTCCAAACTCCTTTTTATCCAGAAGACTTGCCCCGTAAACGGCAAACTCTGTCCTTGTATCCCATTCATTATTTGGTTTTTTCCAGTCGAGTTTACCTCCAACGTTAGGATCAAAAACACTTATCATAACGTCGCCCGGATGGTCTTTTGGAACATCGATAACCAGTTCAAGCTTGCTATCTTCCTTGCCCATCAAAGGGTCGCCATCTTTACCAAACACGTAAAAATATTTTAACCCTGAATTATCATTAGGCACGCGATAGGCATAGCTTGTGCCCGAGGCAAAAAGAACCAGAACAATAGCCGCGGCAAACACAATTTTTATACCCTTACTAAATAACATTTTGCGCCTCCTTGTAAGTTACGCCTTTTTTTTGCCAACAAGATAATAGAGTATCAAACCGATAAGGGGTAAAATTACAATTAAAGCTACCCATAAAATCTTTTTTCCTTGTTCCATCGAACTCTTTACGGCATCAATAATCGCAATAACATCAAGAACGAGAATAATTAGACCCAGTATACCACCCATAACTAACCTCCTCTTTTTATATTTCTTTGTTTACTTTGTTTCTTTTTTCATGCTGTCGCCAAGCGCCGACCATGGCCATTTTTCATCAAAGGGAAGTGCCTTTGTGTCTTTTGGATTCGGCAGGAAAAAACCGGCGATATCAAACGCGCCATCAACCTGACGGCTGTACCAATACCATAGACCTTTTACAATGCCAAGATCCGGAGCGCCCAACTTTATACCTTTTACAATCTGTCCCGGAAATTCAAGAAAACCGCCTAAACTATCCCCAATACCTCTTCCCAGTTTGTTGCCCATCGGATTAAGCGCTCCTTCTCCGAAATTCGGGTCAAACATATTGTATACTGTGCCTTCTTCCCATGCGTATTCGGCATCAAGAGGTATACCCACACCATCATTATTCGCAGGATCTGCCGCCCAGAAACCGGCAACATCGCCAAGACCTGACAATGTTCTGCCGGCGGTGTGACCGATACCTGTAAAAATACCTACAAACGCGCCGCCTATTTTGTTATTTTCATTTCCATTAAAGCCTCTCTCATAGCCCTTGTAAATCTGAGCGGGAAACTCTATCCAGCCTGTAAAAGTGTTGACAACGCCTCTCCAGAGTTTATTGCCAACCCCATTGAGATAGTCCGCGCCTGTCGCGGCATAACATGTACTGCACAAAAATAACGCTATAACCAACAAACAAATTATCTTTTTCATATCACCCTCTCCTTTCCTTTCTAATTTTTTATTGCTTCTTCGCCCCGAACAAATCTGTGATCCCTTTTGTCGCATCCTCAACCGCTTTTGTGGTTCCTTTTACAGCTTCCTGCGCCTGCTGTGTGGTCTTGCCGACGGTTTCGGTCATTTTACCGGCAGTGTCGCCAAGAACCTTCTGGGCCGAGCCAAGCGTATCGCCAATTGTGCCCTGGAGTCCGCCCAGGTCAAAATTGGTAAGTTTGGCAATTGAAGTATTCATTAGAGCTTTTACGACAATAAGGCTAACCAGTTTTGCGGGATCGTTTATGTTCTGATATTTTTCGTCTAAATTAACGCTGAATTCCTGCACCTTCGGTTCGCCGCCGGCGGAATAATCCTTATAAATAACCTTTCCTATCGTAAGCTGAAGATTATCTATCTGTATTTCCGGCGCTTTCCCTTTTTCTTTCGGCTCGGCAGGTTTTGCTCCTTTTTTTGCTGCCGCGGAATCCTTTACAACATTTAAAGAGTTTAAGTTAAGTTCGCCCTTTTCATTTTTAATAACATAAAACTCTTTCATGTTAATTCTCATTTCAGGAAGATGTACTTTACCTTTCAAAATAGCCGCGAGGTCATAATCAACATAGATCTCCGGCATATCAAGCATTACCGGATCTTTGTACCCTGCGGGGTTATGAAGTTTAAGGTTTTTTACACCCACCAAAGTGTTAATAACGCCCACTCTCAAGCTCTGTATGGAAAGTTTTAGTCCCGTAACAACATTAACGCCTTTTTCAACTGAGACTTTTATTATCGCGTCTTTTGCGAAAGACACAACTAAAACCACCGCCAGAACAGCTATCAGGATCTTTACAAATTTATTCATTGTTCATTCCCCCTTTTAATTGCCCCACGCTTTCTTCATTTTTGCCTGCTGCTCTTTCAGCTCTTTTTCCATAACCTTTTTCTGTTTTTCGGCCTCTCTCTGGACTCTTTCAAGTTCTTTCTGAGCTTTCGCAGCAAGCCTCTTTGCCTTTCTGTCAGCAACTATCGCCTGCGCTTCTTCAGGAGATTTACCTCTGGTTGCTACCCAGTCACCCACACGGTCAACCATAGAATCATTGCTGGCCTTTTCTAGCGCCATTGCGCTTGGGCCTTTAATTGCCGCAAATGCAGGTACGGTTGTAACAGCAAATGCTACCACTAATAGTAAGATAGCTAACTTTTTCATTCTCCCCTCCTGTTCTTTTTTCCGTAAATAAAAAAAGCATTCCGTCATTTTAACGAAATGCTCTTAACTAAAATACCCAATACGACATATCTAAACTGCAGTTCAAACCTATCATCAGCAGCCTTCTTTTGTTGAGTCTAGGTACATTATCATTAGATTCATTATAGTGCTTCTGCATGCAATGTCAACGATTCAAATATTAATTTATAAACAAAAAGTTAGAATTTTTTTTTAAACATTTCTTTTTTACATTTTTTTAAAAAACTTTCGCTTGGGGACGGTTCCACAGCCAAAGTAAGGTTCGTCCCGGTTTTGTGCCGAGACCTGTCCCTTTTGTCTTCTAAAAACATAACAACTTACTATACTGTATATAGATCCTGCATATTTTTTTAAAAAGGGACAGGTCTCAGCACAGAAGTGTACCGGATCTAGCTTTGGACGCGGAACCGTCCCTCACAAATTGGAAATAAAAAAGCCCGTTCAAAACGAACGGGCTTTTTTAAATGGAAACTATTCTTTAAAAACTTACATTTCCTTGCCGAGTATATTCGGCGAATCAAGAATAGGTTCGTAATTCTGCGGAATCGGCACCGGGAAAGTGGCAACTTCATACACGCCTACAAGAGCTCTTACTACCGTGTTCACAACACCAAGAACCGGTCCTTTTGTAAAAGCCGCGACTGTGCCTTCGTCTTGTCCCTGCTGCATCATTGTAGTGGGTATTTCAAATACACTGGCTACAACATTCAAGAGACCTCTTCCGAGTTTTGTCACAGCATTGTCTCCGCTTGCAGCGGTTGTTGTTGCGGCCGCTGTTGTTGCTGTCGCCGTTGCCGGTGTTGCTGTCGTTTCAGCTTTTACTACCCCGGCAAAAGAAACGCACAGAGCAAAAACCATAACTAACGCCATTACTTTTTTCATTATTCCCCCCTTTTTATGTATCAACTTTCATACATTTATACATTATGTTTTAGGGAAAAGCAAAATTTTTTGCTATTTGATCATGAGCCCGGCCCCGGCAATTGCCCCTATTACGGACCATATTATCACGCTTGTAATTATATTGCCCATCAGGGGGCATGATCCCCCGGTAAGTTTACAAAGATGATTCAAGCCAAGACCGACCAGAGCGCCGACAACCGCGCCTATTAATATTTTCATGTCTTCCTCACTTTACAATCTCTGAATCAATATCCTGAATTAATTTATCAATTTCTATAACCATTTTATCGGGCAAAACACTCGATGCTTTAATTTCAGTCCGTATGGCCTTTAACGTTCCCACGAATCTCTTAAGCATCATTACTCTTTTCTTTTCTCTTACTTCAGAAGGATCAAGTTCTTCCTGCTTCTTTATTATCTCGGTTAAATCTTTCTTAATATCTTTCGCATCTTTACCGTCTTCAAGAACATATTTTCTTATCTTGCCGTAATCTTTGCTGTCTATATTTTTATTGTTTTTTGCTTTTCTCAAAACATCAACCGATTCATAGCTCGGGATTGCCTGGGGCTCCACGCCCTTATTAAAATCCTCCTTGATATACCTGGGCTCCTCTTTTTCAAGAAAAGAATAAGACCTTAACAGTTTAAAGGCCGTCTCCTTTCGTATTCCTATTTCTTTCGCGGCAAAGTTATCGAACTCAACATAGCCCCAATCCTTGTAAAGTTTGTCTTTCCACACCGTGTAAAGCGCCTGCCCCAGCTCTATCCAGCTTGTCTTAAAATTTTTAGCGCTTTCCAAAATCTTAAATCGAAGATCGTCCGGACTCATCTCTTCCATTTTCTTCTCAAGCTTCTCTATAGACTTTGTTTTTAAATCGCTCATCAGATTATTGCTCCTTCTCGTAAAATTTTAACGCCTCACCGTTGATACAATACCTTTTGTATGTGGGCGGCGGACCGTCGCTAAACACATGCCCTAAATGCGCAGCGCACCTTGCGCATAAAACTTCTGTCCTTATCTCAAACATGGAAATATCGGGTTTTGTTTTAATGTTGAGCTTGGAAACCGGCTGCCAGAACGAAGGCCACCCGGTTCCGGAATCAAACTTTTTATCCGCGGTAAACAGATCCGTCCCGCAGCAAACACATCTATAAATGCCTTCCTCTTTGGGAAAATCGCATTTTGTAAAAGGCCTTTCCGTGCCTTTCTTTCTTGTTATATCAAACTGTTCGGGAGTTAAGATCTTTCTCCACTCGTCGTCAGTTTTAGCTATTCTTTCGACTTCTTCTATAGCGCCTTTTTCTGCGTTATAAATTTTAATCTTTTCAGCCGCGTCTGCATTTGTCATAAGAAAAATGTTTAATGTTAGTTGAATAATAAAAATTAGTTTTAGTGTGTTCATACTATAATGCTTCACCTTGGATATTCTACACAAAAAGAATCGAAATCGCCAACATATGTTTCGTATTTTACTTCAATCTTTTCCACTCTTGCGCCGGACGGACCTTTACGGCACCAAGAAACCATATCTTCCACATTTGTTTTTTCGCCTTCAAAAACCGTTTCGACCTTTCCGTCCCGCTTGTTCATTACCCAGCCCTTAAGGCCAAGGCTCTCGGCCTTGTCCTGGGCATAGGACCTGAAGCAAACCCCCTGTACCAGGCCTGATATCATAACATGAACCCTTATTTTAGTCATGACTGCACGTCGTGCTACCGTGTATCGCACTATCGTATGTCGTATATCGTATATCAATTGGACGATCAACAATGCACAAAGACTTAATTCTATCCTTTCTCTATCTTTTCAATTATCTTTTTGTCCTGTCTTCTGCTTTTTTCTATCAGCATGTTCC
>JBFZAV010000162.1:0-2547 GCA_041308745.1 Candidatus Omnitrophota bacterium
ATCGCCCGGAAGACATTAAATACAGTGAATCCACCAGCGCCTTTTCAGCCGAAGCGATAAAAAAACCCTTTTCTCTCCTGAAACCGAAATACAACTCCTTCTTGATACGCGTGAACCTGAATATCAGGCCCTTGATATCCGTTTCCTTTGTCCTTTTTAAGACGGCAGACTCTACAAAGTCCCTTTGCATCTGCGTAGTTATACCGTGATATTCCAGAGCGCTCATAAAAGACACATACGAGGGTACCTGCATGATATTCGCAAGTTCAAACCTTTCCTCCGTCCCCATGGCCTTCCATCTTTCCCTGAGAACATAAAGGTTTCTTTTTACCCTCACCAGGAACCCCTGCTTTACATACCTTGCCGCCGAAACCCTCGCTGAAGCCGGCTCTATCCTGAGGGCCTTTGCGATCTCCTGATACCCAAAATACGTCTTTTTTATCTCTGATAACTGCGTTGTTTTCATAAATATACTTGGTTAACACTTTTGTTAATTAAGTATACTTTGTTATTTTGCCCTTGTCAAGCCAATTCGTTCTCATCATTGCAGAAAAACTCTCATATTTTATTATTCACAAATATTTTTTGCTAATTTATCATAAACGTGTCTAAAAAATAGGGCGGTGAATACCGCCCTCTGGACCCTTTATGCTGCCTTTATTCTTCTGGAAAACCCGAAAAATCTCTTCACCTTTTCAAGGAATTCCCTTCTTTCAAGCTGCCTCATCTTCTCGTTCTTCTCATAAAACGTCGGCGGCTCGTACGTCCAACCGCTTGAAAGTCTTTTTACCTCTCTTTTCATGGTAAAATACGCTACCACACCGACGATAGGAGCCAATATCCTTGATACTAAACCCAATTCCTTAAAAATGTCGCGCTGGAGTTCGTCGAGCTTATTTTGTAAATCCTTATCGCTTTTATACCACTTTTTCATGGCCCATACTGCTCCGGAGCCAGTCCATGACAAAATGGTTTTAAGCCCCCTTTTGTAGCGCTTGCGTATCCTTTCATCCGAATGCTTTTTATATTTCCCCCACCCGTTCAATGCCGTACGATACACCCTTGCTGTGCTCGGACCATTTATTTCAAAATCTCGCTTGAAAGCCTTTAAAAGGAACTCCTCCTCCTTACCCGACGGTATACCTTCATGCCTATAATTAAACCTGTACTGACCGTGGGAATCCGCTATGGAAAACTGGCTTTCCTGAAAGATCCGTTTTTCTTTAGTAAGTTTTTCGTATAACGGCGTCCCCGGATTCGGCATATACAGCATGAATTGGTGGAAATCTGTATTGTGCTCAACACCCCATTCGATAACATCGTCAATATTGTCCTGGGTATGGTCTTCCAATCCGATGATTGTTGAACCAAGCACCATAATCCCGTTTTCCTGAAGCTCCTGAACGAGCTTCTTGGTATCAATGCCGTTCAATTTTGTATATTGACTTCCCCGCCCTTCCAACCCGATCCATGCACCATAGATCCCGAGCCTTACAAGCTGATCTATCGAATAAGACCTCAGGACTCTCGCTGAACTGAACACGTATAAGGCCCAGCTCTTATTATTTTCTTCAATAAGTTCCATCAATCTCAGGGCTTTTTGTTTATATAGCAGGAAATTTTCATCGAAAACAAAAAAAGACCGCGCCCCGGTCTTTTTCTCGATCCTGCACATCTCGCTAAAAAGCTCATCACCGGTCTCATAGAAAACAACGCTTTTACCCTTGCCACCGAAAAGAGCTGAAGTGGAACAAAAATTGCAGCCAACCGGACACCCAACTGACGGAAAAAGCGCGGCATCATAACCATAAGAAAGATTGGTACCAAAAGTGCGAAAACCAAATCCCGATCTCGCTAAAGGATGCCTTATAGGCGCACCTTCATCTTCACTTAAATATCCCCTGAACCATTTTATTCCGTCCCCTTGCACAATATGGTCCGCATCAATGATGTTGCTCAAGCCAGGTATGTTCGCGATGTGCCCGCCCACAACGATCTGTGCTTGCGGAATATGCTTGCGCACCTCCTCGCACATTTTTTTGACTTTGTAAAGATTGGTATTAATCGATGTTATACCGATGATATCGTACTTTCTCGACTTTATCTCTTTCACAAAACGATCGAGCGTTGGAAAATCCAGAAGCGCGCATGGCGCGCTGATATTCTCCTTGATCATCATTAAACTGAAAGATCTGTGGAACATGCGAAGAGAGAACGGCCCCTGAACCCTCGTGATCTGGTTATGATAGAGCTCCATCGGGTTTATCTTTCGGCTTCCGTATTCATCGTCCCGCGCATATGGGCCAAAAACACTTGTGAGTAATATCTTTGCGTTGGAGCCCAATGGATGGGTTTCCTGGCATGGCTTCGATGTTGTATCTAAAATAGCGTGATTTGACATTTAAGTTGACGCGCTCAGGCGGCTTGGTATAACCGGAGTCTCTTTTTAATTTTCAGCCAGAGCTCTCTTCTCTCCAGCTCCTTCATCTGTCTGTTCTTCTCATAGAACGTCGGCGGTTCGTATGCCCATCCTTTTTTTAAACGCAT
>JBFZAV010000163.1:0-4125 GCA_041308745.1 Candidatus Omnitrophota bacterium
ATGCGTCTTTCGGGATGGATAAGGGCAATCGAGGCTGATGTTATAACCGCAAAGAAACTTACGCCCGGCATCCAGTATTTAAATATGTCAATTTCGACATCCAAGCAGATGATTGAGAGCAAGTTTGCCGGAAAGTATACAAAAGAAGATGTAATAAAAAGCGCGGTAAAGGCGGTAAAGCTTGCCAAGAAAGAGGGCATCAAGGCGGTTGGCATCAACGCCGAGGATGCTTCAAGAACCGATATGGACTATCTCGTGGAGTTTGCGCTGGCAGCTAAGAATGCCGGAGCGGACAGATTAAGGTATTGCGACACTTTGGGCGGCGATGATCCTTTTACAATTTATGACAGGATTGCGGAACTGGCTGAGAAAATAAAAATGCCGATCGAAATGCATTGCCATAACGATTTAGGTATGGCGGTTGCCGTAACCTGCGCCGGCGCTAAAGGCGCTATTGACAGCGGCGTTGACGCTTACATTAACACCACTGTAAACGGCATGGGAGAAAGGGCCGGAAACGCCGATATGTTAAGCTGCATTCTGGCAATAAAATATTCAAGCGGGTTTATGGATAAATATCAGCTGGATCCAAATCTAAACCTTAAGATGTCCTGGAAACTGGCTAAGTATGCTTCTTACGCTTTTGGTGTGCCTATACCGATAAATCAGGTCGGAGTGGGCGCTAACGCGTTCGCGCACGAGTCCGGTATACACGCTGACGGAGCCCTGAAGGACAGAAGAAATTACGAGCTTTATGATTTTGAAGAGCTTGGAAGAGGCGAACCCGAATTAATCGAAACGGGCCGCAATATAACTGTTGGCGAGTACAGCGGGATCAAAGGTTTTAGAAACGTTTATAACAAGTTGGAAGTTAAGTTTAAGGACGATAAAGAGGCCACTAGAGTGTTGGAGCTTGCGCGGTATGCAAATGTCCACACGCAGAAGCCCCTTACAAAGGACGAACTTGTTTTTATAGCAAAGTATCCGGATATTGCACGCAAGATTTTTACGATGACGCCGGCTTAAATGAAAAAAATAAAAAAAAGTCTAATTTTAGCATTATCGTTATTTTTGATTTCATCTATCGCTCATGCCGAGGAAACCCAGAAGGGCTTTTTAATCAGGTTATGGGAGAGAGCCAGGGCCGCATTCACAAGAGAAAAAGAACCAAAGAAACCTGCGGAAGTGATCAAGCCCAAAAATGAGAAAGATATCCTTCCTTCTAAAAAAGAAGTTCCTACGGAAGAAAAAAAAGCGCCGAAGTCCGAAAGAACAAAAGAGGAAAAGATTGAGATCATAAAAAGAAGGCTCAAAGTTTTTTCTGAGATTGTTGACTATATTCCGGGCCTGTCGGTAAAAAAAGAGGAAGACGGAAGTTTAAGCTGTTACTTTACGACTGCCGAAGGTGAAACGAAGAGTTTAAGCGATTTGGACGATGAAACAGTGTCCAAGCTGTACATAAGGATAAACCAGGAAGCCACAAAACTGCATACGGAAAGAATTCTTAAACAGATCCAGATGCAGCAGCAGCAGGAAAGGCTTTTAAGAAGTATACAGCAGGTTCCTCAAGTGCCTGTCATGCCGCCCAAGGCGCCTGTACAGCCGCCTCAGGCGCCGGTACAACCGCCAAAGGTGCCTACGCAGCCGCCCAAGGCGCCGGATTACAAATAATTGCTGAACAAGAATAGTTTAAAATAACACAAAGGGAAAATTATGCGTGAAGAAAAAAAGACGAATGGAATGGGTAAAGTAACTGTTTTAATCGGGGCCCAGTGGGGTGATGAAGGGAAGGGCAAAATGATAGATATCCTTACCAAGGATATAGATTATGTGGTCCGTTTCCAGGGAGGCAACAATGCCGGTCACACTGTGGTTATTGATGACGAAAAATATGTTCTTCACCTTATTCCTTCGGGGATACTGCATGAAGGTAAAATTTGCGTAATAGGCCATGGTGTTGTTATAGATCCTAAGGCGCTTATTGAGGAGATAGAGCTTTTAAAGTCAAAAGGCATTGATTTTAAGGGAAGGCTTAAGGTGAGCGATAAGGCCCACGTAATTTTTCCCTATCACAAGAAGATAGATGAACTCCGAGAAGCTAAAAGGAAAAAAGGCAAAATCGGGACAACTAAAAAAGGGATAGGGCCTTGTTATTCCGATAAAGTAGGGCGAGTGGGTATAAGAATAGGCGACCTTTACGATAAGGAATACTTCAAGAGTCTCCTGGAAAGCAATATTGAAGAGAAAAATTCCACCTGCAGGGATCTTTACGATTTTAAGGGCTTTAAGTCGGATAAAATGTTCAGCGATTATCTTAAGTATGCCGATGTTCTTAAAGAATATGTTTGCGATACTATAAAACTTTTAAATGACGCGTTAAAAGCCGGAAAATCAATTCTTTTTGAGGGAGCCCAGGGAACATTTTTGGATGTTGATTACGGCACTTATCCCTTTGTAACAAGCTCTAACTCGACAGCCGGCGGCGCCTGTACCGGAGGAGGCATAGGTCCGTCAAAGATAGACGAAGTTTTAGGCGTGGTTAAGGCATATACCACAAGGGTTGGAGAAGGTCCTTTTCCGACAGAGTTCTCTTCGGATTTAATGGAAACTATAAGACAAAAAGGGGGAGAATTCGGAGCAACCACCGGCAGGGCAAGAAGATGCGGCTGGTTTGACAGTGTTCTTGTGGCGAATTCCGTGCAGATTAACGGTATCGACAGCGTTATCATAACCAAGCTTGACGTTCTTGATGAACTTAAGAAAATAAAAATATGCATCGGTTACAAGTACAAAGGCGAAATTTACACTAATATCCCCGGAATTCCGAATTTTCTGGAAACTTTAGAGCCTGTTTATGAAGAGCATCCGGGCTGGATGACAGACACATCCAAAATAACATCGTATGATGATTTGCCCGAAAATGCCCGCAAATATTTAAAAAGGATACAGGAGCTTATTGATACAGAGATAATTTTTGTTTCTGTCGGAAAAAGCAGAAAACAGACATTGTCCTGCAGCAATAACAGTAAATAATAAAACGGGTTACATGGCCAATCGGGTCAGGATAGCCCTTGACTTGCAAAATAACTAGTGATATATTGCTTTGTAATTATTTGGATAAAACCAACTTGCCAAAATAGGAGGCCGAGATGAGAATAGATAGATTTAGTTTGGTGGGTGTTGCGCTTATAGCCGGTTTTTGTTTATTTCTAAACGGCTGTGCGGTCAATTTTTACAAGCAAAGTCCCCGAAGTAAAGCCCAGATCCAGGAACTTCAGTCAAAAATAAGTGAGCTTGAAAGAGAACGTCAGCAGGAAAGGGACAAGTTTGAGGAAGTAAAGCGCAGATTAGAGTCTAAATTAAAGAACGAGATAAGCAATGACGAGGTATCGCTTAGAATGTCCGAAGGCGGATTAGTTATAGTTCTTTCCGACCAGATATTATTTGACTCCGGCAAGGCGGACATCAAAACTGGCGCTTACCCTGTTCTTGGTGAAGTTATAACCGTAATAAAAAGAGATGTGCCGACCAAAAATATTGGTATCAGCGGCCATACTGATAATGTGCCTATAACGCGTTCCGATTGGAAATCCAACTGGGAACTCTCTTCAGCTAGAGCCTTAAATGTTCTTCATCATATGGAAGAAAAGGGCGTTAACCCCGACAGAATGTCAGCAACCGGTTATGGAGAATATAAGCCTGTGGCTTCAAACGATACTGCGGCAGGAAGGATGTCCAATAGAAGAGTCGAAATTGTTATACTTCCGGAGTTTGTCGAGGAGAAGCCTGAGGAAGTAACCACTAAATAAGGAGATAGAAATAATCTATTCTCTTATACAGTTTTTATATAGAAACCGTTTTTCTCATGCAGTATAAAAAGAGTGAAAAACGGTTTCTATTTTTACCAAGAGACCTTTTATGAAAATACCTGAGCACGTTGCTATAATTATGGATGGTAACAGAAGATGGGCCAGAAGCAAAGGTTTGCCCGAAATTATGGGTCATCGAGAGGGTGTTAATTCCGTTTATGTAATTACTGAAGAGGCGGCAAAACTCGGGGTAAAGGCTCTTACCCTTTTTGCCTTTTCAACAGAAAACTGGAAAAGGCCTAAGGAATCCGTTGAC
>JBFZAV010000164.1:0-4685 GCA_041308745.1 Candidatus Omnitrophota bacterium
TGACGAATGTTGTTTCAAGGGTAAAGGAAAATTATCACAAAAAGCTGGAAAAGGGTTATAAAATCCGCATGCTGAAGGCCAGAATGTCCGCTCTTAACGGGGAATATCCGGACATACACGATATTCTCGGCATAAAAGAAAGAGGGCTAAAGAGACATCTAAAATATGATTTTTATAAAAAAGCCTCTTTTTTAACGCATGTTTCTGATAATTTTGAATCCTGGAAAGAGCTTAAAACAGAAATTATAGGGAATGAAACATTTTTAAACGGCGCATACAGCGGATCTTTGTTAAAGGGTAAAGAAACGGTGGATTATGTGTTCAAGAGAAGAGACAGGGCCTATCTTGGCGGAAGACGGCCAAATGATATCGAAGTTTCTAAAAAGATCAGCATTGATAAAGAATCCGCAATAACTTTTGAGCACGAAATAATAAAACATGACTCTGAACCGTTTAACGCCGGCTATGCGGTTGAATTTAATTTTTCAGTCTTTGACAAAACTTTCGGCGATTGTCCGAAGCTTGTTAAAGGCAATAAAATATCCATAAAGGATGTGTATACTTCAAGCGTTCTTGATTTTGAAATAGATTCCGATTGTTATTTGTGGGTTAATCCTATTTACACCGTTAACGAGTCGGAATCGGGTCTTACAAAGACATATCAGGGTCTCTCGCTTTTAATAGGGAAAGAAGAGACGCTTTTTGATAGAGGCGACAGAACAAAAATGGTAATAAAGCTGAGGATTTCGTAATGATAGTGAAAAGAAAAGTAAAAATAAAAAACAAAACCGGGCTCCATGCAAGGCCCGCCGCGATTTTTGTCCAGGTCGCAAATAAGTTTGAAAGCGAAATAAATATAACCAAGGACGATCAGCAGGTTAATGGTAAGTCCATAATGGGCATTTTAATGCTTGCGGCCGAGAGGGGTTCCGAAGTGACGATTACGGCAGATGGAGAAGATGCGGAAAAGGCTGTCGAAGAGTTGTCAGGGATCCTTTTAAAAGATATTGAATTCGACATAAAAATATAAGAGGCTTAAAATGGAAAACAAAAAATCCCAAAAAAAAGAAATTAAAGTTAAGGGTATTCCGGCGGCGCCCGGCATAGCCATCGGCAAAGTGCACCTGTTCGGGGCCGAAGACCTGCTTCCCAAGGAGCGGGATATTACGGAGGCGCAAATACCCGATGAAATAAATAAATTTAAAAAGATTCTTGTTAGCACAAGAAAAGAAATTATTGAGATTGAGAAAAAAATATCAAAAGAGATCGGCGTTGAGCATGGAAAAATATTTAGCGCGCATCTTTTGGTTCTCGAGGACAGCGTTCTTGTCCAGGAAGTTATTTCAAGGCTGAAGAAGAAAAAAAAGAACATCGAAGTTGTTTTTGCGGAAGTTCTGAATAAATATATAGAAGCTCTTTCAAAGGCAAAAGATGAGTATTTGAGGGATCGCGTAAGCGACATCGCGGATGTAGGCAAAAGAATCCTGCGCAATCTTACCGGTACGGGCGAGAGAAATATGGAAGAGTTCGGCGATAAGGCCATAATAATCGCGTATGACCTCTCTCCGTCCGATACGGCCATGATGCATAAGGGGCGTATTATGGGCTTCGCGACTGATATCGGAGGAAGAACGTCACACACCGCAATTATGGCAAAATCTTTGGAAATACCGGCTGTTGTGGGCCTTGAAAGCATAACAAATTTGGTGCAGAACGGCGACGAAATAATCGTTGACGGCCTCCACGGCGCGGTTATTATAAATCCTTCGAAGAAAGAGCTCGATAAGTACAGGAAAGAAAAAGAAAAATATGACCAGCTGGAGCATGAGCTTAACGAATTAAAACTTCTCCCGAGCGAAACCGTAGATAAGAAAAAAGTTATTGTTGCCGGCAATATCGAGCTTCCGGAAGACGTTGCAAGCGTTTTATCTCACGGGGCGGAAGGAATAGGCCTGTACAGGACCGAATATTTTTACATGAATAGGAGCGATATTCCGAGCGAAGAGGAACAGTTCAATGCTTATAAGTCTGTTGCCATGAGGGTCAACCAGGCGCCCGTAGTTATAAGGACACTTGACCTCGGCGGGGATAAATTTTTGTCACAGCTTGAGATTCCAAGAGAAATGAACCCTTTTCTCGGATGGAGGGCAATACGTTTTTGTCTGGAAAGGCCGGATATCTTTAAGGTACAGCTCAGGGCAATTTTAAGGGCCTCAATTTTCGGAAATATAAAAATGATGTATCCGATGATTTCGGGAGTTCAGGAGCTTCGTCAGGCAAATGCGGTTCTTGAGGAGGTAAGAGGGGAACTAAGAAAAAAGAAGGTTCCTTTTAATGAAAATTTACAGGTGGGAGTCATGATAGAGGTTCCTTCCGCCGCAGTCACGAGTGATATTCTGGCGAAAGAAGTGGATTTCTTCAGCATCGGAACCAACGACCTTATACAGTATTCGCTGGCCGTTGACAGGGTAAATGAAAAAATAGCTTACCTTTATCAGCCGACCCATCCGGCGGTACTGCAGCTTATCAGGACCGTAATTGAAAACGGCCATAAAGAAGGTATTCCGGTGGCCCTTTGCGGAGAAATGGCCGGTGATATAAATTTGACACTTATACTTTTGGGGCTGGGCCTCGATGAATTCAGCACTTCACCGATCGCTGTGCCTGAAATAAAGAAGATTATAAGGTCCGTTAAATATTCTGAAGCAAAGGAAATAGCTCTTAAGGCCTTGACGTTTGCCACGGGGCCGGAAGTTTTGAAGTATGCTAAAGAAAAATTAAAGCAGTACGCTCCGGATATAGCAGAAGAGTTTGCATAATTTTTTTAACAAAAGAGAGGAGAGATATGAAAGGTTTGATATTAGCCGCGGGTTACGGGACCAGGCTGTATCCTTTAACGCTCGACCGACCAAAACCTTTGGTAAAAGTGGGAGGAAAAACTATTTTAGAGAGACTGCTGACCAAGCTTGAGGAAACAAGGTTATGCGATGAAGTATTTGTAATTACAAACGACAAATTTTTTAAAATGCTTGATAAGTGGGTGAGAGAACACAGGTTTTCTTTTAAGGTCAAGGTTATCAATGATAATACCACATCTAACGAAACACGTCTCGGCGCGATCGGTGACATAAATATGGTTCTTAAAGAAGAAAATCCGAAGGATGATATTTTAATCATGGCGGGGGACAACCTTTTTGAATTTGATTTAATGGACTTTCTCGATTTTACAAAAGACAAAAACAGCACAAGTATCGCGCTTTTTGATGTTAAAGACACAGGACTCGCCCAGCGCTATGGAATAGTGTCGCTGGATGAAAACCAGAAAATTTCAGACTTCGAGGAAAAGCCGAAGGAGCCGAAAAGCACACTGGCATCAACCGGAATATACTATCTTCCGAAAGATAAATTTCCAATGATCACCAAATATATGAAAACGGGTCTTGTAAAAGACGCCCCGGGAAACTTTATAAAATGGGTGTCGGAGACTGACGGTGTTTTTGGATTTGTGTTTACCGAAGGATGGTATGATATTGGCGACAAGATATCTTTGGAAAAGGCGGATCTTGAGTATAGAAGCAGAGAATTATAAAACCATAAAAAAAAGAAGAGAGGAGAATACATAATGAAAGGCGATAATTATTTATTCACATCAGAAAGTGTTACAGAAGGGCACCCTGATAAAATCTGCGATCAGATATCGGACGCTATTCTGGACGAAATACTTAAAGAGGATCCGGCCGGAAGAGTTGCCTGCGAAACCCTTGTTACAACCGGGCTTGCGATTGTTGCGGGGGAAGTTACGACTTCCTGTTATGTTGACATCCCAAAGGTCGTAAGAAGGACAATTAAAGAGATCGGATATACGCACGCAAATTACGGATTTGATTATCTGACCTGCGGCGTTATGACATCGATACAGGAACAATCTCCCGATATCGCTTTGGGTGTTGATACGGGAGGGGCCGGCGACCAGGGTATGATGTTTGGTTACGCGACAAATGAAACTAAAACATTAATGCCCATGCCGATAATGTTTGCGCACGAACTTACAAAACGGTTGGCCAAGGTAAGAAAAGAAAAGATGGTTGAATACTTAAGGCCCGACGGTAAGAGCCAGGTAACAATAGAGTACCAGAATGGTATTCCTAAAAGAGTTGAGGCGATCATAATCAGCGTGCACCACGATCATAAAGCCAAAATGAGACAGATAAAATCCGACATGAGAAAACTGGTTATTGATAATGTTATTCCCAGGGGAATGATTGACAAGAACACGAAAATATTCATCAATCCCACCGGAAGATTTGAAGTCGGCGGGCCCCAGGGAGATACCGGGGTTACCGGAAGGAAGATAATAGTTGATACCTACGGCGGGGTGGGAAGCCACGGCGGCGGAGCCTTCAGCGGAAAAGATCCTTCGAAAGTGGACAGGTCCGCTTCATACATGGCAAGATATGTCGCGAAGAATATTGTTGCCTCAAAACTGGCCGAAAAATGCGAAGTGCAGTTTGCGTATGCGATAGGCGTGCCGGAGCCGGTAAGCGTTATGGTAAATACTTTCGGCACCGGAAAGATTGCAGATGAGAAAATAGTAAAACTTGTAAATGAAACTTTTAATCTTACGCCCAAGGGTATTATCGAGAAACTTAAACTAAGAAGACCGATATACAAAAAGACAGCCGCAT
>JBFZAV010000165.1:0-3971 GCA_041308745.1 Candidatus Omnitrophota bacterium
GACTAAAATATTACAGACAAAAAGAATTAAAACAAACGCTGTCACCAGCCTGCCGCCTAAAAATTTACCGCTCAATGATATATAGGCAAAATAAGCGCAAAGAATAACCAATGGAGCCAAAAAATAGAAATGTCTCAGGGGGTCCGGGTTGGGAAGAAATACGAAAAGCACACTGGAAATTCCTGCCAAAACAAATAAAAAGAACCTGAACTGTCTCTTTACAATAGTTACAAATAACGATATCAAAAATACTAAAACACCGCCCGGTCCGATAGCTTTAACAATATTCCTAAAGCCCAGCTCCCAGTCTCCTATTGCAATTACACGCTTTAGATAATTCACTCCCTCATCGATCGAACCTTCGCCCATAGCATAAAATCTGACTAGAGAATGCCCCAATAAAACAATAAAAAGAAAAACTGCCAGAGCGGTGAAATTTTTAAGATTTTCCTTTTTAAAAAGAAAAATGGACATGGGAAAAAGAAATATCAACAGCAGTGATTCCGTTTTAAAAAATAAAGAAACAAGAAAAAAAAGTCCCGAAAAAATAATACAGTAAGATCTAACGTCTGAACTCGTGGCCTTTAAAAACTTTATAAACAGGTAGAGTGACAATAACGCGAAAAAGGCGCATGCTTTTATGGGGTGTGCGTAAAGAGAAGTGTACCAAAAAACGGGCATCAGAAAAAGCAACAAAACAAAGAATAAAGCTTTTTCATCTTTTTTAACTTCCCGCAAAATAAGTTCAAAAACGACAAGAAATAATAAGCTGAATATAAAATCAAAATAGTTAAGAAAAATCATTAGATTCGCTAAATTAGGAAAAATGAGTTTGCATATGCTGCCGTAGAAAACATAGAAAAGACGTAAAAAATCATACCCGTAAATTATTGACATTGGCCACATCCCCGTCGAAATATATCTTCCTATGCTGTACGCGATGTATGGGGAATCAAAATCCGGAGTTGCATTTCTAAAAACAAACGGCAGGGTTCCGGCAAGGATAAGGCCGTAAATTAATATGTGCAGTATCCTGTATTTGTACTTATTGAGTGTGTTAATTGCTTCGAGCTTAAACCGTTCTATTTGGTAGGCCTTCATGTAAAGCGGCACCTCACTTGTTTTTCAAAGATTCAGCTTTTATTGTCTCCACATCTATCACCAAAGGCGCATCCTGTAAAGACGGCTGTTCGGCCAGAAAAACAACAATATTGTAGAAAATTTCTTCAGGGCTTTTCACTTTTTCAAAATTCGCCCTTAATTTTTTGCCTTTTAATATATCGTCGTTCGCCCAGCCTTCCATCTTATTGTCATATGAAATACCGCCTATATCGAGAACAACCTTATCAATCATAAAATTCGTTTCCTGGTTTTGAAGAAGTTTATACTTTGCTTCCAGCTCTATCGCTCTTTCGGGCATCTCAAGAATAGTATAAAGATCGGCGAGCTTTTTATATACTTCCGCATCCAGCGGGTCTTTTCTCAAGACTTCTTCGTACTCTATAACGGCATCCTTGTGCTTACCCACCCAGGAATAGTATTCGGCGAGCCTTTTCCTGAAAACAATATCGCTTCCCTTCGAGGGCTTCAATTTTTCGAGAGCGTTGGCGGCGCTGTCAGTTTTTCCGGACAATGCGTAATAGTCGGCTAGGCCTTCCCAAACTTCCATATCGTATGAATTCCTGGCAAGGAGTATCTTTGCCATCTCTATTGCCTTATCGTAATCGCCGTACCATCCGTAATACTGCATCAGAACTTTTTTCGCGTTGTAATCCTCGGGCCGGAGATGGACTATCCTCTCATATTTTTCTATTTCCTTTTTGGGATTGCCTTTAAGAAAATAATTGCTTGCCAGTTTATTTTTAAGAAGCAGATTGTCGGGTTTTATCACTGAGGCCTCCTTATAATACCGGAGAGCGCTGTCATAATCCCTTAACTTCATGTAAAGGTCGCCGATCCTCGCTAAAGTGCCCACATCCTCGGGCCTATTAACAAATTCCTGCTTAAGGATCGCAATCTCATTTATTTTTTCATCATAATATTTGGTGCCTTTTCTGGGAACAACAAATTCTTTATACTCCTGTAAAACTTTAATCATGCTGATATTGCTTTCACCTGATTCGTTGATAACGATGTTTAGTTTGTCTATGTAGATAGCAACCTTATCCAGATGAACTTTGGCGGAGGGCTTCTCGCCGGGTTTTGAAATTTTTGGACAAATAACAAGATTCGGGATTTTTGCCATTACCTTTTCTTTAAAAATAACAGGGTTATCTATCTCGACACCGTTAAGATCCATAACCCAGTTTCTATTGCTTCTTTTATAGCTTGAATACAGCACCTTGACGCCCGTAAGGTCTTCTATCGCAAACCTTACATCGTTAAGCGTAAGCCCCTCCGGCTCGCGGGAAGTAGCTTTGAAGAAGATAAAATAAACAGGGACCAGGATCAAGACTAGAGATATGATTAAAAGTATGGAAATCCTTAAAATGCTTTTACCGATTTTTGTGAGCATAGAGATACCTTTCCCTTACTCTATAATTTAATGAGTTTTTTGCCTAATTCAAATGATTTGTCAAGATAATCGGCGTGATCGCGAACTGAACCTTTTTTGTCAAGGCGGGTACACAATAATTCCTGTGAATATTCAATATTAAGTATAGCAAAGAAATTTCTTATTATACTTCGCGCATTTTGAAAAAAATCTTCTCTATTCGTCGCCTCAACACATATAAAGGCGCCCTTTTTCACTTTTGTAAAAACATCTTTGTTGTATATGTTTTTGGCAAGCCATACGCACTGAAACCTGTCTATCAATGTTTTGAGCTGCGCGCTTACGCTTCCGAAATAAATCGGCGAAGCCACAATCACGGCGTCGGCCTGGCGCACTTTTTCATAAACCTTCTGCCAGTCGTCATCGACAATTGAAGTGCCGTCTTCCTTTATGTGATCGTATTCCTCTTCCTGGCACGGCGCAATGTTTAAATCTGTTAAATCGATTTTTTCCGTAATCGCGCCCAGACTCTTAGCGCCTTCAAGCGCTTTATTAAGGAGAGTCGCGCTATTGCCTTCTTTTCTTGGACTTGAGTTTATGCCGAGTATCTTCATAATAAAAGTCTTAAAGCCACAAGATTTGTATATCGTAAGTCGATAGTACGATATACGCTATACGATCAAATAATTGTTCCCGAGGGAATGATGGTGTTTTTTTCGATAATAACTATGCCGTCTCTGATAAAATAATTTTTCCCGTCATAATTCTGGTGTTTGTCCTTATTAATTATCTGGACACCTTCCCCTATTCTGACGTTTTTATCTATTATGGCTTTTTTGATTATGCAGTTATTGCCTATACCAAGTAAAGGTATATTGTTTTTGTTATCGCTTTCTATCTGGCCGGCTGTCTGATAATAATCACACCCCATGACGATGGAATCTTCAATCAAAGTATTAGTCCCCACCCTAACCCTCAGTCCTACGATTGAATGAACCACCTTGGCCGACATTACAATGGCGCCCTCCGAAATAATACTTCTTTCAATAACGTCGTTTTCGAACTTTGCGGGACACAAAAATCTCGGCCTTGTAAAAATCTGCCAGGCTTCATCAAACACGTCCATCGGAGGAAACGAATCCGTAAGCCTCAGGCTCTCTTCGTAAAACGTTTTTATCGTACCGATGTCTCTCCAATATCCGTTAAAAAGAAATGCATATGTGTTTTTAGAGTGTATGGCATCCGGGATAATCTCTTTTCCGAAATCAGCCTTCTTATCCTTAACAAGAAGATCCACCAGGGCCTCTTTGTTAAAAAGATAAATTCCCATGGATCCCAAATACATATCCTCTTTTCCTTCTTTTCCGATAATAAGATCCTTGATCAGGGAAATATCTTTAGGCTTTTCAATAAACCTTGTTATGCGGGAGTCTTTATCTCTTCCCATTATTCCGAAACTCGCGGCATCATCCCCTTT
>JBFZAV010000166.1:0-4583 GCA_041308745.1 Candidatus Omnitrophota bacterium
TTTTCTTCAATCGATCGATGCACTTCATTGAGGAGATTCGGCAGCCTCTGCACTTCGTCGACCACGACCCAGCCGCCCGGCCGGACATCAGAGATATCTTCGGCAAACGCTCCGGGCCTGGAAAGATAAAGTTGATACAACCTCTCATCCAAAAGGTCAATCACCCTGGCCCCCCTGAGGGCGTTCTTAACGAGTGTGCTTTTTCCAACTCCACGCATACCAAGAAGAAAAAAGTTTGTTTTTGGGATTTGGAAAAGCCGGGGATAATTTTTCACTGGTTTTAACCTCCACCTTGCAGTAGATTATGCCTCATTTTCCACGGCAAGTCAAGATAAATATACCACAAAAAGCTCCCGTTTTTTACGGTCTGAATGCTATCCCTACTATTCTTTGACAGTCTGTCAGTGAATTAAGTTGCGTGTCCCCTTATCTCCACATGTGGCAGGCATTGAAGGTCTTTGCGAGAGAATCTTGTTTCTGGGGGATCGCTATGAAGTGGACGTGATTGGGCATCAGGCAATAGGCCAATACGGATAGATGGTGTTTTTCATGATACTCCTTCAGCCATTTCAGGTACCGGCAATAATCATCATTGCAGGAGAAGACGGCCTGTTTGTAATTGCCTCTCTGCGTAACGTGATGCGGGACGCCTGTAACGACCAGCCTTGCTATCCTTGGCATAACGGCATGGTAGCATATATCTAGAGGGGTGCAAATATAAAACTAGTCGCTGTCCCTAGTTTTACTAGTTTTACCCAAAAACCATGACCATATCGGCCGGACCTTTATTTTAAGCTTCCCGGAAGAGACCTCGGCGCTCTGGCCATCTGTCAATATAAGGCAATCGTCTATCTTGAATCTTTCCGCGGCCGATAGAAGAGGCGCGAGCTCCCTTTCCTTGACTTTATTATCCTCTATGCTCGACGTGACCTGTATAAGCTGTTGAGGTTTTCCGCGTTGGGTTACAAGAAAGTCTACTTCCTCGCCAGCATCGTCTTTCCAATAAAAAATCTCCTTTTCGCGGCGGAGCAATTCAAGGTATACCGCGTTTTCCAGATATCTTCCCTTATTTTCTGAAAACTGCGACGCTACGGCGGTTATAAGGCCTGTATCTATGCAATATATCTTCTTTGGGTTGACTACCCTTCTCTTTATCGAGTAGTCGTAAAACTGGACAAACTTCACGAAATTGACGTCCTCAAGCCATGATACATATTCCCACACCGTGTCCTTGCCGATCTTTTGCCCGGATGCCTTCAAAAGATTATAATAACCCATTATCGAGAAGAGCGAAGCGAAGTTGTTCACCAGGTACCGCATGAGCTCTTTCATGAGGGTATAATTCCTGATCTTGTGCCGCTCTACGATATCCCTATAAAATACAAGTTCAAAATATT
Organism: Candidatus Omnitrophota bacterium; assembly: GCA_041308745.1. GTDB lineage: Bacteria > Omnitrophota > Gorgyraeia > Tantalellales > Tantalellaceae > PPR-0476. The sequence goes on from JBFZAV010000166.1 coordinate 1,398, forward strand.
CCTGAAGGATCCTTATTTTTACCGGATCCTCCTTGTCGATGGCCTCCGGAAAACCTCCGAATTTCAGGTAGTTTGAAAATTCTTTTTTTATGAGATGCCTTTGCTGGGAGTGTTCAATGTTCGCTTGCGTCTTTAAGCCTTTGGCCGAAAGAGCCTCGCGGAAAGAGAACGGTGTCAGGAAATAACTGATTGTCCGGCCGCGCAGCGACGTCGCTATCTCTTTTGAGAGAAGCTTTGAGGAAGACCCGGCAATGAATATCCTTAATTCCTTTTTCTCGGACATCCTCCTGACGAATTTATCCCAGCAGGGAGCTTCCTGCGCTTCATCTAAAAAGAGATATGTCTTTTCTCCGACGTTTTCGGGATAAAGCTCAAAGAATGCCTCCAAAAGGATCTCCCAATCGTCTTTGGAGAAGGGCAATATCCTCTCATCTTCAAAGTTTATGTAAAGCATCTTTTTAGCCGGCACTCCGGCTTTTTCGAGTTCCCGCATAGTTTGATAGAAAAGATAGGTCTTGCCGCTTCGGCGCGGCCCGTAAAGGGTTATGACTTTTTGAAGATTCGTCGGGAGCCTGACTTCCCTTTCGACAATCTCAGGCCTAAGGCCCTGAGATTCAACGATAACTCTTTTGAACGCCTCTTTCTTATCCATATTACTATCTCCTTTTATGTGGGGATAACTATTGCTATTTTTGTCCCCTTATAAAAGGATACTATTCTTTCCCTTCTTTGTCAAGTCAAAATCTCAACTATGAATTATGGTGTGTGTCCCCTTAATTGGGAGAACGCAGTTAAGACGCGGATTTGGACCGCGGTTTTCAAATCCCCTATCACCTATATTGTCCGGTAAGGCGACGTATCAATTTCCACCAAAACCTGTTCCACGGTTTTCTAAACAAATATAATTTACTTGCTATCGGCTTACGGATCCACCAATCAATATTATCAATATTGTACACCTTCTTCAGGTCTCTCGCGGTAAACGTAATCTCCTTCTTGTTGATATCGCAGTTAAAGATTTTTATATTATTTTTAGCTATTAAACTTCTTTCTTTTAAAGCATGCGACTTATCCTTGACATGCCTATTGAATAAGTAAAGGATTTCGGTCGGCTCGCAGTGCTGCGGCTTTAGATTCTTATTATGCCCGCCGCTGCGATATCCGTGCAGCCTGACTTCCGTAAAACAGACTTGCTTGGACGGATACGTGTTATGACATGCCCATTGACAATACCAAAATGTGCGGCAAGCGCCATGATATGGCGCCGGCAGCACAACATCGGCAAAGCTCCTTGAGAAAATATTAACCTGCTCATCAAAACCTGCTACCGGAAACGCCCTTTTCGCCAAGCAATCTTCCGGTTTAATCCCCGTTTCAACAAAAGCCCATTGTTTCGGATCATAAAACGTCCCGGAGATTGGCCGATATTCGTCCAGTAACGACTTGATCTTTGTGGGTATATCTATTCCGTCATCGGCGTAAAAATCGCCATCGTCATCAATGAAAATATAATATTCATAGTTTTTTGGAACTTTCTCATAAAGCAGACACCTGCCTTCGCTGAATGTAATCCCCTTCGCCGTGATAAACGCATTGGGGTCATTATCTTCGCGCCAATTCAGCCGATAAAAATCACTGAAATCGGTGGTAAACATCTCTTTCTTCTTTAAGGTGAGCGGCTCGTTTACGATCCCGCCCTGCTCCAATATGCAGAAAGTTTTCATATTAAACACCACCCTCTTTAGAATATTCTTTGATCGAAAAGGTGTTGTGTATGCCATCTATTAACCATTCCGGCAGAGATCGGAAAAAAGCGTATATAAAATATCCCAACAACCACCAATTAATGATTTCATCTATTCCCCATGCTTGAAATTGGCTTATATACAGGGTGGCCAGGATACCAATCAGAGCGAAACTTGACGAACGGCTCATTTGGGTCCTACCTTTAATCCACGATAAGATTTGGGGCATCGCAAAGATCAAAAAAGTTAACTTTGTATCAAAAACTTTGCCGATTATTAAAAAATTGCCTATGTAGATACCTGCCCCAAGACGAAAAGCATCGATGTACTCACCACTCGACCATAAATCAAGGGGGGACTCAAGCTTATGATGGCCCAGCCGATGTTTTGCTCTTTGCCATAAACCAACAAGATATTTACCAACGAAAACCAAGGACAAAATAATCAGCAGAATAAAAAGAACTCGCTTCTTGCTATGAACCAGTCTCGGATCAGCTTGGAAAGCATTGATTCTATAAAACATATTCGTACGCCCGAAGGAAAACCAATCGCCTTTAGCAAGAAAATAGTCTTTAATCGAATTCATTTCTTCCAGGTGAGAAAGAAAATAAATTAAAAACAGGCCGAACGCGATACTGCCTATCAAGATACAATACTTCCTCCGCTCTTTGATAATGACTGACAGCCCGAATATGGGAAACAGCTTAAAAAACGCTGTTAATAAAATGACCAGATATCCGATGATTCTGACGCCCAAAAGCCTCTGCTTCTTGATAAATAATAGGGCAATAAATAATAAAGAGTAGATAATAATATCCACGTTACATCTTTCCACCAGTAACATTACCGGCGGAGAGCAGAAAACGAGCGAATAAAAAATTCCCTCCCGATAATTTAATCTGCCGATAAGAAGAAGGGTGGCTGAATAAAATAGGATAATCGATAAAACCCCCGCGGGCAGAAGATCTTTATTACCTAGCCCAGATCCGGTTAAGGTCCGCCATATTAGAGGATATCCAGCGAACATATGATGGGAATTAGAAGGAGAGGCGTTATCGCTCGATCGAATACGATCAAATTCAGCTAAAACTTCGGAAAGGTCACCGAGCGGGGATTTCATGGCCGGAACGCCAAGCTTTCTCCACAGATGAGGATAATTCCCGGAAATGCTACTGGCAAAAATCACGCCAAAATAGACTGACAATACCGCCAGAATCAAAAAACGGCCGTCGAATCTTGATTCTTTTCTAAAGAAACCCCGGATAATGTCGTTGATAGACGATATAACATTCATTGTGTTTTGCAAGCTTTATATGTCAAAAATTCACTCGCTATTTTTCCACGACCAGCGGCCTTTTCAAGGCGCACATGTGAATAATCTGATACAGCAGAAAAATGGGATGGGTTCATTTTTTGTTCTTCGACGGTCTACCCCTTCCCC
>JBFZAV010000167.1:0-2672 GCA_041308745.1 Candidatus Omnitrophota bacterium
AAAACAAAAGGTAAAAGTCTTAAAGATAAAAACATTTTTATAGTGGGTGTTACATATAAAAAAGACGTTAACGATTTAAGAGAATCGCCTGCTTTAGATATAATAGATTTGCTAAAAGAAAGGAACGCTAAAATAAACTACTTTGATGACTATATTCCTTACATTGATTTGCAGGGGATTAAAATGATGGCTAGTAAAATGTCGGAAAATGTTCTTAAAAAGCAGGATATAGTTGTAATTGTTACGGATCATAAAAACGTAAATTACAAAATGATTGCGAAAAATGCGAAATTAATTTTTGATACAAGGAATGTATTCCAGAATAAGAAAATAAAGGGAAGTAATATAGTTAAGTTGTAAGGATTAAGAATTAAGGATTAAACGGGAGGAGTGGGAAATGGCCAAATATTTGGTAACGGGTGGTTGCGGATTTATCGGTTCTAACATAGTCGAAGAGCTTGTAAAGCAGGGCAAGGAAGTAAGGGTTCTTGATAACCTCTCTACCGGTTTTAAAGAAAATATAGCTCCTTTTAAGGGTAAAATAGAATTTCAAAAAGGAGACATTAGAAGCGTTAATGATGTGAGAAAAGCCTTAAAAGGCATTGATTATGTTATCCATCAGGCGGCGCTTCGAAGTGTCGCAAAGAGCGTTGAACAGCCGGTTATAACAAATGATGTTAATGTAAACGGAACTCTCAATGTTTTAATGCAGGCAAAAGATATGGGTATCAAAAGGGTTGTTTACGCATCAAGCAGCTCCGCGTATGGCGATTGTGATATATTTCCGCAGAAAGAAACCCTTACTCCAAACCCTATTTCGCCTTATGCCGTAAGTAAGCTTGCCGCCGAATTATACTGTAGAATGTTTACCGCGACCATGGGTCTTGAAACGGTATCTTTAAGATATTTTAATGTGTTTGGTCCAAGACAAAACCCTGAATCCAAGTATTCTGCCGTAATTCCCGCTTTTATTTCGGTGCTGGTAAAGGGGCAGGCTTGTGTTATTGATGGAGACGGACTTCAGTCAAGAGATTTTACATTTGTTAAAAATGTTGTAGACGCTAACCTTGCCGCCTGCGAGGCAAAGGGCGCCGCCGGAAAAGTTTTTAATGTGGCCTGCGGAGAAAGCCATTCGGTTTTAGATACAGCGGAAGGCATAAAGAAAATCTTGGGTAAAAATATACCAAATCAGCATGGTCCAAAAAGAGCGGGAGATGTTTTGAAGACGTACGCGGATATAAGCCAGCTGAAAGAAGTTCTTGGCGTTTCCCCGCGCGTTCAGTTCTATGATGGTTTGGAGAAAACAGTTAATTGGTTTGTAAATAAGAAGTGAGAAATAGGAAGTGGGAAGTAAGAAGTGTGAATGGCTTACAGCTTACAGCCTATAGCTTACAGCTTAAAAAATTATGAAAAAGACTTATATTCTTGGTATATCGGCATTTTATCATGATTCTGCGGCAGCTTTAGTCTGTGACGGTGAGATTATTGCCGCAGCTCAGGAGGAGAGGTTTACCAGAAAAAAACACGACCCGTCTTTTCCAAATAATGCCATCAGCTATTGTCTAAAGGCTGCCGAAATATCAACGAAAGATGTAGGAAAAATAGCGTACTACCAAAAACCTAAAAGTACTGAAGAAGAGTTTTTGTTAAAAAAGTGTCTAAAAAATGAACTCGGGTATGACGGTGAAATTATTTTTGCCGAGCACCACTATTCTCATGCGGCAAGCGCTTTTTATCCATCGCCCTATAAAGAAGCCGCATTCCTCATCATCGATGATATTTTTTCAAGTATAAGTTTGTGTTATGGAGTGGGAAAAGAAAATAAACTGAATGTTTTTAAGGAAGTTTGTTTCCCGAATTCTCCGGGCATATTGTACTCCGCTTTTACGGAATACTGCGGTTTTCATCAAGAGGCTGACGAATATAAATTGATGGGATTGGCCGCTTATGGAGAGCCCAAATATGCCGAACAGATCGAAAAAGAAATAATTGTTCTCAAGAATGATGGGACTTTTAAACTTAATCAGGAATATTTTGATTTTGGAAATAAAAAAGCGTTGTTAAACGCTAATTTTGAGAATTATTTCAATATTTCAAGAAGAAAAAATACAGATGAAATATCAAAAGTATATATGGATTTAGCATCCTCCGTTCAGGCGGTTTTAGAAAGATCCATAGTAAAGATGGTGCAGTACTTGCATGACGAGTCAAAATCAGAGAATCTTTGTTTGGCCGGAGAAGTTGCTCTAAACTGTGTCGCAAACGGCAAAATCCTTAAAGAGGGACCATTTAAAAATATTTGGATCCAGCCCGCTTCTTCCGATGCGGGTTCTGCGTTAGGCGCGGCCTTACTCGTGTGGTATAGAAACCATGAAAGAAAGGAAGCGGACGGTATAAATGACAGTCAAAAAGGGAGTTTATTGGGGCCCTGTTTTGAGGATGAAAAGATAGAAGAATTTCTAAAGAAAAACAATGTAAGTTATAGAAAATATGAGAAAGAAGAGTTAATTGATAGAGTCGTGGATTTGATCGCCGGTCAGAATATCGTTGGGTGGTTCCAGGGGCGTATGGAGTTTGGTCCGAGAGCCTTAGGTTCAAGAAGTATTCTGGCTGACCCGAGATCGGTAAATATGCGGACCGTTTTGAATGAGAAAATAAAATTAAGAGAGCCT
>JBFZAV010000168.1:0-4767 GCA_041308745.1 Candidatus Omnitrophota bacterium
AAAGGAAACAGCAAGGTATACGAGCAGGTTCTTCTTCCTAAAAATAAGGGAAAGCTTCAGGTCCCGTCCATATCGTTCAGCTTTTTTAATCCCACTACCGGTAAATATGAGACTGTAAAAAAAGACCCAATAAACATCAATGTCGAAGAAAGCGCCGAATCTAAACAGGGGATCAAGGTAGTCGGTACGGCGGGTCAGGAAAAAATGATGTATCCTGATGAAAAGATCGGGACCGATATCATCCATATCAAGGATAAGCCCGGCAAGTTTGTAAAACGAGACGACTATTTATATAAAATGCCGATTTTCTGGTTTGGCGAAGCCCTGTCATTCGCGGTTTTTATTACGCTGGTTGTTCTTCACAGGAAAAGGGAAAGAATCAGAACTGACAGAAGGTACGCGAGGGGCCTTAAAGCACCCAAGGCCGCCAGAACCGGACTGGACAAGGCAAAATCTTTCATGAACAAAGGAAAGGTTCTGGAATTTTATGATATTATTTTCAAAACACTGCAGAATTATCTCGGCAACAGGCTGGATCTCTCCATGGGCAATGTTACGGTCCAGATTGTCGATGAAAAGTTAACGAAGGCCGGATGCGACGAAGATATAAGAAAAGATTTAAAAGATATCTTTTTTAAATGTGACAGCACAAGGTACGCCTCGATTCTTCCGGAGAAAAAAGAAACAATAGACGATCTCGAAAAGGTGAGAAAAATAATAAACTATCTTGAACGGGCAAAATTATGAATAGACTTATAAAAGTTTTCATTTTAATCTGTTTGGCATGCGCTGTGGCTTCTTCCGTTTCGGCGGCGAAAGAAGGCGATGACAAGGCTTCTTTGGATAAGATTTTCTCTGACGCGGGCAATCTTTACGAGATGGGCAAATACGACGTGGCTATCGGGGAATACAATAAAATCTTAAAATCCGGTTATGACAGCGGTGTTTTAGAATTTAATCTGGGGAACGCGTATTTCAAAAAAGGCGATCTTGGCCATGCCATTTTAAGTTATGAAAGGGCAAAAAGAATAATGCCGCGCGATGCCGATTTAAAAGCCAACCTCAGTCTTGCGAAGGCAAAGATCAAGGGCAACGTTGAGGAAAATATGGGGCTCCTGGAATGGAGACCGCTTAAGATGTGCCTTGAAAATATCTCGGCAAATGAGATTGTTTACATTTTGTCGGCGATTTACCTGGCGCTTCTTCTCTTTATACTGCTCGCGCTTTACAGGCCTGTATTTATGAAAAATCTTGTAGCGGTTATAATTATCCTCGCGCTTTTATTTTCGTTTAATTTTTATATTGCGTTCCATAAAATAAGGTTAACGGAGACTCAATCCATAGTGATTGCTCCGGAGATTGAGGCCAAATTCGCGCCGATAGATTCGGCGACAAAATTTTTCAATTTATACGAAGGTATGGATGTTATAGTGCTAAGTGAAAAAAACGGATGGGCAAAAGTAAAACGTTCGGACGGCAAAGTCGGCTGGATAAACAAAACCGGTATTGAGGCTATATGACTTTCAGGGAAAAACTTAAAAAAGATCTGATACTTTTAGATGGCGCTTTCGGAACTTACATAAACACATTCGGTCTTAAAGATGAAGACTTCGGGGGTAGACCGGGATGTATGGAGTACCTTTCCATTACCCGTCCCGATACGATCGAGAAACTGCATACCGATTATTTTTGCGCAGGATCGGACGCCGTCGAGACAAACACTTTCGGCGGAAATAAGATAAAACTCTCCGAATACGGTCTTGGTGACAAAGTCTATGAAATCAACTTTGCCTCGGCCTCTCTTGCCAGAAAAGTCGCGGATAAATTTTCTTCCAAAAAAAGCCCCAAATTTGTGGTTGGCGCTATGGGGCCCACGGGGAAGCTTCCTTCGTCAAGCGATCCAAATCTCGGAAACATAACTTACGGGGAACTAAAGGATATTTTTTACGCCCAGGCCTCGGCCATTATTGACGGCGGGGCGGATGCTCTTTTAGTTGAGACGGCGCAGGATATGCTCGAGGTAAAAGCGGCGGTGAACGGCGCAAAAAAAGCGATCCGGGAGAAAAAGAAGGATATCGTTCTTATCGCGCAGTGCACCCTGGCCAATAACGGCAGAATGCTTCTCGGTACGGATATTTCAAGCGTTGCCGCCACTTTGGGCTGCATGGACGTTGATGTCATAGGTTTAAATTGTTCCACCGGGCCTGAAGAGATGGAAAGCGCGATCAAATATTTAAGCAAGAACGCGCCCGCGTTCATATCGGCTGTTCCCAACGCGGGATTGCCCCGCGAAAAGAACGGAAAAACCGTTTATACGCTCGGCCCCAAAGAAATGGCCAAAAAAATAGCTTCTTTTGTAAAAAAATACAGGCTTGATATAGTGGGGGGATGCTGCGGCACCGATCCGGAATATATCAGATTGACCCGAAAAGCGATAAAGGCGGTTAAAAAAAGAAAGAAACCTAAAAATAGCATGTTTTCTTCTTTTTATAAGGGGTTCGACCTTGATGTAATCAAAAGGCCGCTTATTGTCGGTGAAAGGATAAACACTCAAGGGTCCAAAAAAACAAAAGAGCTTCTTCTCCGGGAAGATTACGAATCAATCGTTGAGCTCGCCAAAGAGCAGGAGTCAAACGGGGCTGACATCCTTGATGTCTGCACGGTGCTTACCGAAAGAAAAACAGAAGAAAAAGATTCGGTTGTTTTGGCCAGGGCCTTAAGGGAAAGCGTTGAAGTCCCTCTTATGGTCGACTCAACAAGCGCCGGCGTAATAAAGTCTTTTCTCGAAAATTATCCCGGCACGGCGTTTATTAATTCCGTTAATCTTGAAGACGGCGGAGAGAGGGCCCGTAATATATTTTCTCTGGCAAAAGAACACGGAAGTTTTGTTGTGTGCCTTGTTATTGACGAGAAGGGCATGGCAAAAACCGTTGCGAAAAAAATCCAGGTTGCTAAACGAATTTACAAAATGGCGGTTAAGGAATACGGGTTAAAACCGTACCAGCTTCTTTTTGATATGCTTACCTTTACTTTGGGAACCGGCGAAAAGGAATATGCTTCTTCGGCTAAAAATACTTTTCTCGCGATCAAAAAGGTTAAAAAGCGCCTCCCCGGCGCATTGAGCGTTCTCGGGGTCAGCAATGTTTCGTTCGGGCTTTCAAAAGAAGCGAGAGTCGTTTTAAACGCCGCGTTTCTTCATCATGCGGTAAAAGCCGGGCTTGACGCGGCCATTGTCAATCCGTCATCCAATTTTAACTATTCCCGTATGCCTAAAAAGGACAAGCTTGTAGCGGAGAACCTTTTATTTGATAAAAGCAAAAATTCCCTTGAAGAGTTTATAAATCATTTTCTCACTAAAGAACCGGAAGAGAAGGGTCAAAGCTCAAGAGTTAAGGGAAAAGGACTTTCCATAGAGAAAGAAATAGAACAGTGTATTTTCGAGCGCAACAAAAAAGAAATCGTGCCGCTTGTTGATTTGGCGCTTACGAAATACAAAGCTGAAGAAATTATAAATAACATATTGATGAAAACAATGGAAGAGGTCGGCAAAAAACTTGATTCGGGCGAGATGGTGCTTCCTTACGTGCTCCAGTCTGCGGAGGTTATGAGAAAGGCGCTTGAGTACCTGGGGCAGTTTATGCCGCACGAGGCATCCGGAAAAAGGGGAAAAGTTCTTCTTGCCACGGTTTTCGGCGATGTTCACGACATAGGGAAGAATCTTGTAAAGCTGATACTTGTAAATAACGGGTTTGAGGTTATAGATCTCGGCAAGCAGGTGCCGGTCGAGAAAATTATTCAGGAAGCGAAAAAAAACAATGTCGACGCGGTGGGCCTAAGCGCTCTTTTAGTCTCGACATCGCGCCACATGAAGACGTGCGTAGAGAGCATGCATAAAGCCGGTCTTGATTATCCGGTTCTTGTGGGAGGGGCTCCGATAAACAAAAGATATGCCATGGAGATTTCTTCGCTTAGTGACGGTTCCATTTACAAAGGCGGCGTGTTTTATTCAAAAGACGCTTTTATGGGATTAAAAATAGTCCAGGCCCTTATGAATCCTGCTTCGCGCGAGAAGGTTATGACGGAATATAGGGAGCAATTTGAAGAAGAAGAAGTAAAGAAGCAAAGAGGCAAAGAGGTAAAGAAAGAAAGCCCAAAAGGCGCAAGGAAGAAAAAAACCATTCCCATACCGCCGTTTTACGGCCCGAGAGCCATAGTGAATCTTCCTCTTGATGAGGTTCTGGATTATCTGGACGAGCGGATGCTTTTCGAACTTTCGTGGGCCGTAAAAATAAAAGATAAGGAAGAGAAAAAAAGGCTTATCGAAAAAGAGTACAAGCCGCTTTTAAAGGAATTCAAAGAAGACGCTTTAAAAAAAGGCTGGCTGGATTTAAAAGCCGCATACGGATATTTTAAGTGCAAAGTGAAAGATAGTGATTTAATAGTTTTTGACGCCCAAGCGTCAAAAGAGGAGATCTTCACGTTTGAAAGATCCCGCGACGCTAAAGGTGTATGCCTAACCGATTATTTTTGCGAAGGGCCCCAGGGGTATGATCTTGCGATTTTTCAGGCTGTGACGGTTGGAGATAAAATTTCCATTGCCGTAAAAGAGCTGGATGAAAAGGGAGAGCACGCGAAAGCGTTTCTTCTTCACGGGTTCAGCGTGAATATTGCCGAAGCTCTGGCGGCATACATGCATGACCGGATAAGAGCGGAACTCGGGATCGGCAAAAATGAGGGAAAAAGATACAGCCCGGGATACCCTTTATG
>JBFZAV010000169.1:0-6138 GCA_041308745.1 Candidatus Omnitrophota bacterium
GGAACTCTTCCGGAGCTTCCGCATGAGAAAAAAGAAAGATTTATAAAAGAATATAAGCTCGAGGAGAGCGATATTGAAGTTCTTGTCGAAGAGAAAGATGTCGCCGAGTTTTTTGAAAAGCTTGTTAAGGAAGTTAAAGACCCAAAGGCCGCCTACAACTGGATTAAGGGCGAGATAATGATGCACATGAACGAGAAGAATGTGGATATATCGGGCCTTAATGTAGACGCAAAAAATCTGGCGAAAATTATCAATATGGCTGTTTCCGGGAAAATAAGTCATTTATCCGCGAAAAATGCGCTTAAGGAATATATCGAAACGGGGCTTGATCCCGAAAAAATAGTAAAAAGCAAAGGGCTCGAACAGGTTTCGGATAAGGGCCTGGTGGAGGAAATTGTCAAAAAAGTAATTCTTGATAACGAAAAGAGCGTGAATGATTTTAAAAACGGCAAAGAAAACGCGCTCTCTTTTCTTGTCGGACAGGTTATGAAGTTGTCCAAGGGAAAGGCGAATCCAAAACTCGCCAATGAACTACTTAGGGAAAAGCTGAAATAAAGGGTGCTTATTTTAAAGGGGTAAAATTATGAAGAAAAAAATAGCTCTTGTGTCGCTTTTAGCAGTATTTTTATTTTATTTGGTCTTTCTTGTTAATGCCCAGGAAGGCGAGGTTTTTCCCGAGGGAAAGGATATTTTTAAACAGGTACAGATCTTTTCAGATTCCATAACTTTAATTATCAGCGATTATATTGAGCCCGTAAAACCTCAAGACCTTATTTATGGGGCGCTAAAAGGCATGATGAAAACTCTGGACGGCTACAGCCAGTTTTTAGATCCGGAAAGTTTTAAGGAAATTACGGAGGAGACAAAAGGGGAATTCGGCGGAATCGGTATTGAGATCGGGATGAGAAAAGGGGTTCTTACCGTCATAACTCCGATGGAAGATACACCTGCGTTTGAAGCCGGAATAAAGTCGGGGGACAAAGTTGTAAAAATAGGCGACAAGGTAACAAGGGATCTTAGCCTTGATGACGCCGTAAAACTTCTTAAGGGAGACGCCGGAACGGAAATTACCTTAGGTATCGTAAGGGAAGGCGTTGATGATGTTTTATCTTTTACAATTAAGAGGGCCATCATAAAGTTAAAAAGCATTAAAGAGGCGAAAATAATCGATTCAGGAATAGGCTATGTCAGGATAACGGAATTTCAGGAACGTACCGCAAGAGATCTCAAGGATGCGGTTAAAGGCCTCTTAAAAGAAAACGCGAATAGCATAATTATCGATGTGCGAAATAATCCGGGCGGACTTCTCGAATCTTCCGTTGAGGTTTCGGAACTCTTTTTAAACCAGGGAAGTATGATTGTGTACACGGAGGGCAAGGATCCCGCGAAAAGAATGGATTTCACGGCGAAGAGGACACCTATTTTCCCGGACATAAAGCTTGCCTTAATTATCAATAAAGGTTCTGCAAGCGCAGCGGAAATTTTCGCCGGCGCGATAAAGGACAATAAAAGAGGGATTATCGTAGGCACCAATTCTTTTGGCAAAGGTTCTGTCCAGACGGTTATACCGTTAAGGGACAAGTCGGCGTTAAGGCTTACAACCGCTTCTTACTACACGCCTTCAGGCAGCAATATAAGCGACAAAGGCATAGAACCCGACATTGTGGTTGAAAACAAAAAAATAGAAAAGAGCGAGTCTGAAACTAAGGAAAAAGAGGAAGAAAAAACAAAGGTTTTTGAAAAAGTGTCGAAAGAAAAGAAAAAAGAAGTTGAAGTTAAAGAAGAAGAAAAAGGTGAGAAGAAAAAGGAATACGACGCTCAGCTTGAAGCGGCGATAAATATTTTAAAAGGATACAAAATCCTGGAGAACTACAAAAATGTTGAGACCCCCGAGCCGGAAATAACTGAAGAAGAGAAGGCAGCGCCTTTAGAGGAAAATAAAACCGAATGATAACTCTTGGCATTGAAACCTCATGCGACGAAACGGCGGCATCCATTGTTGAAAATGGAAATGTGCTCTCGAACGAAATATCTTCAAGCGTTCATCTGCATGCCGAGTATGGCGGGGTTGTCCCTGAAATAGCCTCAAGGTTCCATACAGAATACATTTATTCGGTTTTAGAGAAGGCCCTTCAGGATGCGGGCAAAACTTTGGAAGAAGTCAATCTTGTTTCCGTTACAAAAGGTCCCGGACTCCCCGGATCGTTATTGGTGGGCGTTGCTTTTGCGAAGGCTATAAGCCTCGCAAGAAATATCCCTATAATCGGGGTTAATCATCTAAGCGCGCATGTTTTATCATGTTTTCTGGATAAAAAAGGCGCCTTGAACAGAGAAATTAAATTTCCTTTTATTGGAGTTGTTATTTCTGGAGGGCATACAAGCATTTATCTTTGCCGTGATATAGAGAATTTTGAATGCATAGGGCGCACAAAAGACGATGCTGTCGGAGAGGCCTTTGATAAAGTCGCAAAAATCATGGATCTGGGTTATCCCGGAGGCCCGGTTGTTGAAAAAAGAGCCGGGGAATTTAACGGGAAAGACGAAATTTCGTTTCCGAGGGCTCTTTTGGAAGATAAGGAAGACCTTGATTTCAGTTTCAGCGGAATAAAAACAGCGGTTTTATACTATTGGCAGAAATGTTCTAAAACGGAAGATGAAAAAAATAAAATCTGTTATTCTTTTCAGGAAGCTGTTACGGATGTCATCGTTAAAAAAGTGATCAGGGCTGTGCGGCAAAACAATATAGGTATTCTGGCGGTTGGCGGAGGGGTTGTGAATAACCACTGGTTAAGGACAAGACTCGGGGAAGAATGTCAAAAACTCGGCATTGAGCTTAAAATCCCTGAAAAAAATAATTGCACTGATAATGCGGCCATGATCGCGGTTTTGGGCGAAATTTTATATAAGTCGGGTAAAAGGGATGACCTTTATTTGAGTGCGGAACCTACAAATAATAGATTATAATTCGGAGGGAAAAAGGAGAAATTATGGATACAATTGATATTTTTTTAAGAATTATAGTTTCGGCGGTGCTGGCAGGTTTTATTGGGCTCGAAAGACAGATCCATGGAAGAGCCGCGGGGCTAAGAACGCACATATAGGTTTCTGTCGGGTCAACACTATTTATGATTGTTTCAATTATGGTTTCCATGGAATATGGAAGCCTCGGGAATGTGGATCCTTCGCGCATTGCCGCTGGCGTTGTGACCGGCATAGGGTTTCTGGGGGCGGGCGCCATACTGAGGAATGAAAGCAATATCGTTGGGCTTACGACTGCCGCAAGCGTTTGGTCGGTATCAGCGGTTGGGCTTGCAGTAGGAGCGGGGCTGTACGTTCCCGGTTTTATTGCGGCTATGGTAATGCTCGTGGTTCTTATTCTTTCTCGATTTGAAGAGAAGCTAGATTTGAAAAAATGTGATAAAATAGATAAGGTAAAGGAATAGGTATAAAGCCTTAAAGGACAGCGTATATCTTACGGCTGTTTAAAACTTTAAAAAAGGAGGGCTCTCATGATGAGAAAAAGAAGAGAAGAGATTGTTCCTCAGAATGAGGAAAAGGTTCTTGATGTTACGGCATCAATGCAAGGGAGTCTGCGTTTTGATGATCCTGTAAATTTAAGAATCAACGGGAAGTTTGACGGAACTCTTGACACAAAAGGGAAACTCCATATCGGAAAAGATGCGAAAATACGCGCGAACGTAAATGGTGAAGTTGTAACCATTGCGGGTTATGTAGAAGGCAATATCTGCGCTACAAGCATTTTAAGACTGGAAGGATCGGCTAAACTTTTTGGTGATATCGAAACTCCAAGACTTGCGGTAGAAGAAGGAGCCATTGTAAACGGCCAGATCAGAATGGAAAATGGCACCGCTTCTTCGCCAAAATCAAACTTTATGACTTTGAGCCAGGTTGCGGATTATCTCGAAGTGGATATCACTAAAATAAACGAATGGGCAAATAACGGCATGCTTCCCGGAGATAAACATTCCGGCGAATGGATATTTGACCGTTTGAAGCTTGATCAGTGGGTTTCTCAAGGTAAAATCAAGGTGTAAGTTAAACTATGCCGGAAAAACTGCTAACTATAAAGGAATTATCCAATTATCTCGGGATAAAAGAGGCGAGAATCGTTTCTCTTGTTGATGACGGTGTTATTACCGCTTACAAGATTGGCGGCGAGCTTCTCAGATTCAGAAAAGAACAAGTCGATGCCGTTCGTTCTGAAATTGAACCAAGAGTTAAGGCGGACGACAGAATAACCGTAAGCGAGACAAGAAATAGAGTAAAGGAAAGGTTTCTGGGGTTAACCAACATAAGTCAGGCCACTAATGAGGAGAGACTTTCGGATTTTCTCTATTTTAACGATTTCTATATTATTTCAGCGGTTATTATACTTGTGCTTTTAATTGTGATTGTCCGGGGATAATTGTTCGTCGGCGTGTCGATCTATTCGGCGCCGAAAGTGTATCTTTTGTTTATGAAAAAGTTTTTTGCTAAATTGCCACTATTTTTTCTTATCACAATTTTTTTACTCGCAGTATCATCCTCCTCCTTTTCGGATACTGTAACTTTAAAAGACGGTAAGAAATTTAAGGGACTGGTTGTTGATGAATTCAGCGACCGCATTGTTCTTTCGACTAAAGACGGCGAAAAGACGTTCTTGAAGGAGGAAGTCAAAGGCGTGTATTTCGACGATGAAATAAAGGCCGTTATGCAGACCGCGCGCAACCAGTTTAAGAGAGGCCAATATGTTGAGGCGTACTACACGTATAAAAGGGCTCTCGAACTCGATCCGACTTCAAAAGAGGCGCTGGAAAGATTTACTTATTTAGAAACATTCCTGAACAAGAAATTAAAACACGATTTTAAGAAGTCAATAATCAAAAACAAAATAATCCATGAGAATGCGGAAGGCGTTATTCTTGCGGATGAAATAAAAGAACGGCTTGGCGTTAATTTTTCGTTTGATGGAGAGCATGTCAGAATTGAGGAGATCCTCGATAATTGCACGAAAGATAACAAAGAACTTCTAAGGCCCGGAGACACAATAGTTTCTATATGGTCAGAGCAGACAGCTTACATGGATGTCGATGATATCGCTGAAATTTTAAGCATTCCCGGGGAAATAAAAATGCGTATTGAGAGAGGATTAAACCCGAAATTGCGCGATAAAAAAGGGGTTCTCTCGGAATTTTTATATAACTATGAAAATTCCATAGGGGCGGTTCTAAAAATCGAAAAAGAGGGTTTAACGGTCGGAGAGGTCGAAAAGAACGGGCCATTTTATTCGGCCGGCATAAATACGGGTGATTTTATTTGCAGGATAAACGGGGAAGATACGAGATACATGCCTTTTAAGACTGTTTTAGGCATTTTAAAAAGCAATCAGGGCAAGTATATTGAAACCATAATAAGAAGGGACATAGTGCTGTGGTGTAAGGACAAGGGGATATGACGGCAAAAAAAACAAGAATAAAACTTTTTGTTGCAAGGGGTTTTCAGGTTAGATTCATAGCTCTTATTCTTGCATTTATGTTTTCCATAGCCTTTCTTGCGGGATATATAGTTTATTTTACCGCGTGGGTAATGTTTGGCGAGAAACTCGCAAGGGTTTATCCCCAAGGAGATTTGCTGGATATAGTCAATAAGGTAAATATGGTGCTTTTGAGCAGATTACTTCTTATAAGTCCGATTGTTGTTTTAATAGGCCTGGTGCTTTCCAATAGAATCGCAGGGCCGATACACCGCATTAAAAAATATCTGAATGACATAGCCCGTGGAAATTATGATAAAAGACTGAATTTAAGAAAAAAAGACGAATTAAAAGACCTGGCTATGGAGCTTAATAAGCTTGTTGTTAAGCTCAAACAGGATAAAGATAAAAGAAGTGAAGCTGTTCAGGGACTAGTAAAAAGCACGGAAGAATTAAGCCGGATGCTTAAAGCCAAAAACCATTTTGAAGGCGAAATAACGTCTATTCTGGATTCTTTAAGAGAAAATATTAACAAATTAGACTAAGCAGTAAGATTTTCTTGACATTTTTTGCAATAACACTATAATTAATATGGCTTTAGAGAGACTCGCCAAATGGATTATCCTAAAATATCTTAAAAATTAATCAATCAAATGTTGTTTATT
>JBFZAV010000170.1:0-3596 GCA_041308745.1 Candidatus Omnitrophota bacterium
TAATGAAGACAAAAATGAAATACAAACGTGATTCAGCCCACGAATGGTACATTGTTGACGTTCAGGATAAGGTTTTAGGCAGGGCGGCTACAAAAATAGCTACATTACTTAAGGGTAAGTATCAGGTTGATTTTACCCCGCACATAGACAGCGGAGCAGGCGTCATAGTTCTAAACTGCGGCAAAATAAGGGTTACCGGTAAAAAAACAGAACAAAAATATTACAAGCACTTTTCGGGATATCCGGGCGGTCTCAGGGAAACACGTTACGACAAGATGCTTGAGATAAATCCCAAGTACATATTAAAACACGCGGTCAGGGGAATGCTTCCGAAAAGTAAGCTTGGCGATCGCATGATTAACAGGTTAAAACTATATCTTGGAAGCGAGCACAAGCAGACTGCGCAAGGCCCTAAAGAGATAAAACTATAAAAAAGGAAATAAGGATGGAAGGAACTAAATTGTATTACACAGCTACAGGCAGAAGAAAAGAATCAGTTGCCAGAGTAAGACTTAAAGAAGGCAGCGGAAAGATAACTGTTAATGATAAAGATATTAACGTTTATTTTCCGCGAGAGAATTTAAGAATCATAATTAACCAGCCTTTTCAGGTAACCGGTACAGTTAACAAATTTGACGTAATTGCGATTCTGAATAGCGGCGGAATAAGCGGCCAGGCGGGCGCTTTAAGGCACGGCATATCCAGGGCGCTTTTAAAATTTGATGAAACGTTGAGGACTAAACTTAAAGTTGAGGGTTTTTTAACAAGAGACCCAAGGGCTAAAGAAAGGAAGAAGTACGGCAGAAAAAGAGCGAGAAAACGCTTCCAGTTCTCAAAACGTTAACGAGATTTGGTTTATATTTCGTTGAAACTGAAGCGGGTTACCTAACTAAGGCAACCCGCTTTTTTTATACCCGTGAAATGCAGCTTATGACATGTGACATAATCATTGACAGCGGATTTTAGATATCTTATACTTAAATTTTTATAAACCATATTAACTATTACTATCATATAAAGGATAAATCATTATGAAGAAAGTATCTGTAGTCGGAGGAACAGGATATACGGGTTCTGAGATAATTGAGCTCATTATCAGGCATCCCGAAGTGGAGCTTACACATGTTTCTTCAAGGATTGAAGAACCTATAAAATTCGGGGATCTTTTTCCCAGGTTTTTCGCCAGAACCGATGTTTTATGCGAAGCCCTTGATGTGGATAAATTTTCCAAAGACAGCGATCTTGTGTTCCTCGCGCTTCCGCATACAGTTTCCATGGAAGTGGCCCCGAAGTTTATTGAAAAAGGGAAGAAGGTTATTGATTTAAGCGCTGACTACAGGCTTGACTCAGTTTCGTTCAAAAAATGGTATGCCAAAGATCACACAGATAAGGCTAACTTGGAAAAGGCTGTTTATGGTCTTCCGGAAGTTTACAGGGAAAAAATTAAAAAGGCCTTGTTAGTGGCAAACCCCGGATGTTATCCCACAGGCGTTATTTTAGCCCTGGCCCCTATAGTGAAAACTGTTAACGAAATAGGCGCCACGATAATAGTGGACTCGAAAAGCGGAACAACAGGAGCCGGCAAAAAAGCCACTTTGGCGCTTAGCTACAGCGAGGTTGATGAAAACTTTAAAAGCTATAAAGAAAACGAACATCAGCATATACCCGAAATGGAACGCATCCTAAGTGATGCGGCGAATAGTGATGTTAAGGTGAACTTTACGCCTCATTTACTGCCGCTAAAGAGGGGTATTTTATCGACCATTTACATCGTAGCCGATAAATTGCCCGATGTTGATATTATTTATTCCAAGTACGCCAAGATGTATAAAGATGAACCTTTTGTGAGGCTGAGGCCTTTGGGCAGCATGCCGCAGATATCGGAAGTCGTAAATACTAATTTCTGCGACATCGGCATAAAATCAGCGCGAGGGGTCCTAATTATCGTTTCATGTATCGATAATCTTGTTAAAGGCGCGGCCGGACAGGCAGTGCAAAATATGAATTTGATGCTCGGCCTTAGTGAAGGATCAGGATTGATATGAAAAGCATAAAATTACCCCAGGCTTTTTTAGCAAACGGTATCCACTCGGGGCTTAAAAAAAAGAGGAAAGATCTTTCTCTTTTTTATTCTTTAACGCCATGCAAGATAGCGGCGGTTTTTACGAGTAATTTGGTTAAAGCCGCGCCTGTACAGCTTGCTGTGGAGACTCTTAAGAAGACCGACCATATTAGGGCCGTGCTTATTAATTCGGGGAACGCCAACTGCATGACGGGTAAGCAGGGGCTTATTGACGCAAAAAAAATAGTTAAAAGGACGGCCGGTGTTTTGGGGGTTAAGGAATCTGAAGTCCTGGTGTCGTCGACAGGTGTTATAGGAAAACTTTTGAACATGAGACCGCTCATTTCCGGAATAAAGATTGTGGCGGCGGGCCTAAGCGCGGAAGGAGCGATCGACGCCTCGGATGCAATAATGACCACCGATAAATTCCGTAAAGCTGTAGTTCGTGAGTTTGTAGTAGGAGATAAAACGGTAACCATGACAGGCATAGCCAAAGGCGCGGGCATGATAAATCCCAATATGGCGACAATGCTTTGCTATATTCTTACCGATTGCAACATAACTCACGGGGCGCTTCAAAAGGCGCTTCGCGACAGCAACGAAAAGTCGTTTAACGCGATAACTGTTGACGGAGATATGAGCACTAACGATACGCTGATGCTTCTTGCTAACGGCGAAGCTCAAAACGAGATAATAAAAGAAAACACAAAAGAATATAAAATTTTTAAGAAGAATTTGGACAGCATAACAATGAGGCTGGCTGAGCTTATAGTAAAGGACGGCGAAGGGGCTACCAAGTTTGTTGAAGTAAAGATCGAGGGAGCGAAAAATGATATCGATGCGAAGAAGGCCGCCGAGTCGATAGCAAATTCGCTTTTAACAAAATGCGCGATTCATGGCGAGGATCCGAACTGGGGCCGTGTAGCCGCAGCGGTAGGAATGAGCGGGGCTGAGTTTGACCCGGAGTGGCTGGAGATAATACTTGACGGTATAACGTTCTTTAAAAACGGAAGGTTTACTGAACCTCCTTTAAGCGACATAAGCCATGTTTTTAAACGAAAAAACATAAAAATTTTGGTTAAACTTCATTACGGTAAGGGTAAGGCAACTGTTTATACATGCGATATCTCTAAAAAGTATATTACGATAAATGCATTGTATACGACGTGATAAAGAAGTAAAGAAGTAGAGAAGTAGAGAAGTAAAGAAACAAAGAAAGAGAAAGAGTAAACGCAAATATTTTTATCTCTTTACATCTTTATTTCTTTACCTCTTTTAACAAAGGAAAACTATGGAACAGGCAATTAAAAAAAGTGAAGTTTTGATTGAGGCATTGCCGTATATCAAAAAGTTTGCGGGTAAAGTTGTCGTAATCAAGTTTGGCGGTAGTTCCATGCATCAGGGGGAGTCACGCAGGAGAGTTATGCATGACATAGTATTTATGAAATATGCCGGCATGAAACCCGTTCTTGTTCATGGAGGAGGCCCCGATATTACGGAAAGATTAAAAGCAGCCAATATTGAAACAAAGTTT
>JBFZAV010000171.1:0-3517 GCA_041308745.1 Candidatus Omnitrophota bacterium
TACGTGCGTATCTATCGTCCGCGTGGTAACATCGCTGGCCATATCCCATACATCGCTTAGCAAACGTTCTCTCGACTGCACACGGCCGGATCTTTTAATTAACGTAACCAATAAATTGAACTCCATCGGGGTCAGTTCGACCGCTTTTCTATCAACGGTAACTTTGTGCCGCGCTATATCTACAACAATTTTGCCGAATTCGATAACGCCTTTTTCTGGTTCCACCGGGGAGCCTCTTTTAAGTATGGCTTTAACCCTTAACACGAGTTCTCTCGGGCTAAAAGGCTTAACAACATAGTCATCCGCTCCCATTTCCAGGCCGACTACCCTATCCACTTCCTCTCCCTTAGCCGTAAGCATAACTATCGGAATGCCAGAAAGGCGCTCTTCTTTTTTTATCTCCCTGCATGTTTCCAGACCATCGATCCCGGGAAGCATAATATCAAGAATTATTAGATCAACTGGTTCTTTTTTCAGTGTCTTGAGGGCATCTTCGCCTGAAATTACAGACAAGCAGAAAAAACCGGCCTTTTCGAAATTATATTTAACCAGCTTGGAAATATTGATGTCGTCTTCAACTATAAGTATTTTTTTGCCATTCATATATGCCTTTTATTAATGAGATGTCATCTTAATATAGAATAAATACTAAAAAAAATCAACAAACTTAGATTTTTTATAAGGGTGAAAGAATATACTTGGAAGGTTTGGCTAAGCTACATTAGCGGGTTCTTCGTCGTCGGCAATTTCGTGCTCATAGGCCCTCCAGCGCATTTTTCCGATTACGCCCTGGGCAACGTTTGTAAGATGGTCGCCTATTTTTTCCAAATTGTCGATTAGATCAATGAATACAACCCCTGAAACAACATTACAGGCACAGTTATTAAGCCTCGCTACATGCGCTTTTTTAATACTTTCCTCATACTGGTTAATATTCATCTCTCTTCTTAAAACATTTTCCGCAAGTGCGGAGTCGTTGTTTTTTAGGGAGTCTTCGGTTTCAATTATCATGCTATGAAGCTCGTTCCACATGAGATTCAGCTCTTTAAAGGCTTCGTCGCTAAAGGGAAGCCGCTCTTCAACCCTTCTTTCGCAAAGCTCAATAATGTTCTTCGCGTGGTCACCTATTCTTTCAATATCGTTAACGCTGTGAATAAGAACGGGCAGTTCCTGCGATTCTTCCGGGCTTAAAACTCTCTGCGAAAGTTCTACCAGATACTGAGTTATTGCTGACTGCAGATTATCAACTGCCTGTTCCAGTTTGGAAACTTCTTTAAAAAGACCTACATTCCCTTCTGTAAAACTTCTGATCGAAATTGATACAGATCTCCCCGCCAGCCCTATCATGCGCACCGTTTCCTTACGCGCCTGTTCCAGGGCAATGGGGGGCGTGTTAAGAAGATGTTTTTCGAGATACTGCGGACCAATCTCGATAGCGCCTTTCCTCTTTGGCACAAGAAATGTGCTTGCCTTTTCTAAGAATCCTATAAATGGAAGAAAAACCATGGCGTTTACAACATTAAACACACTGTGCGCCACAGCTATATGAAACATTATATTCTTGGGCGTAATTTCGCCGGGAATAATGAAATCAACGGCTTTCACAAATAGACCCGTATACACAAAAACGAGCATGTACGCCACTCCGATAAGATTAAAAAGCGTATGCGACATAGCGGCCCGCCTCGCAGGCAACGTTGTGCCTATGGCGGCGAGCTGCGCCGTGATGGTGGTACCTATATTATCGCCGAGAATTATCGGAATGGCCGCCGGGAATGATATAATTCCGTTAAACGCCAAAACCTGAACTATTGCGATAGTGGCGCTCGAACTTTGCAGTATAATTGTAAAAAGAAGTCCAACCAGAACACCCATCATCGGATTGTTGCTGAAAGTAACAAAAATATCTTTTACATGCTGGTTGTTTTTTAAAGGATCAAAAGCCTCCTTCATGTATTCAAGGCCTAAAAAGAGCATGCCAAACCCCATCAAAACCTGGCCCCAGAATTTTGTTTTTTTGTTTTTTCCGAAGATGTTTATGGCAAACCCTATTCCTATGGCCGGCAACGCATATTGGGTAACCTTGAAAACCGACATTGAAGAAACAAGCCAGGCAGTAACCGTCGTGCCTATATTAGCCCCTATAATAACGCTTATGGCCTGTTTAAGGGTCAAAAGACTCGCATTGACAAACCCGACAACCATTACGGTGGTGGCGCTTGAAGACTGGATAAAACCTGTAACTGCGGCTCCGATTAGTACGCCAAAGATGGGAAGTTTTGTAACGATACCGAGGATTTTTTTTAGTCTTTCTCCGGCAATATGCTTAAGCCCTTCCGACATCAACTGCATGCCGTAGAAAAAGAGGCCCAAACCGCCTATGGTCATCAAAATAAGTGCCGTACCCATATTTTTACGAGAAAGATTTTAAATCCAATAAAACCAAAGGTAAACTAACACAAAAACCTCTTACCTGTCAAGGCTAATATCAACTATTTTCAAGCTCTTCCCTAAAGGCAAAAACAAAACAGCCCGGAAGTTTTATAACCTCATCGGTAAGAGGGTCTATTCTGTAATGCTGTGTAAGACAATATGGCATTTTATCCCAGATATAATTGAATTTATCAGACCCCAGGAGATAATTAAGCTCAACCTTTTTGCCAAAAAAGTCTTTCTTAAACTTTTTGGCGTTAAAGCGCGCTTTTACAAATGCCGTAAGCATGCTAATTAATCCGCCATAGTTAATGTATCTCATTATGACAAAGATATACCATGGAAAAAAGAATAAATAATTCACTACGGGCCAGAAAAACATGCCTGTTTTACTTTTCGAGAAATCTTCTTTGGCTTTGGATATAGACATCCCAAATTTATTGGCCCTTCGGCCAAGTTCATACACCTTTTTGTCGGCGTTTCTTATAAGCAGATCAACTGCCGAATAATATTTACCATTTTTCTTCCATAAAAAGCCCATCTGCCCGCAAAACGGGCTCGGCATGGCGGCCATCCAGCTTTCATTGCCAAGAAAACCCATTTCTTTAAAGGGCCTTATAAGAGCAAAAAACGCGCTTATAGACACCGTTGCAACTTTAACCTTAAGGGTTTTTCTTAAAAAATTCTCTATGCAGTCTCCGGTAAGGCGCGCTTTTTCAAGATCGGCCTTGTCGGTTATCCTGCCGCAGTAAACTTCGGGCGAGACCATTATCCTTCTCACAATGTCGGAATTATCCATGGCAAATTCGAGGGCCTCTGGGATATCTTCGACATTAAGGTCTTTCACGGCTGTAATTGAAAGTATTATCCAAGCCTTGCCGTTTTCCCTGATATTTTCAAGAGCCTTGCGCACAGAATCATAAGCTATGTACGTGCCTCTGATCTTTTTGCACGCTTCCCTGTCGGTGCCGTCGAACCCGAGATAAAACTTTTTTATCCCCGCATCATGCACTTTTTTCGCAAAATCTTTATTGGCAAGGGTGATACCGTTAGTGGCTATAAACGTGCGCTTCATTAAACCCTT
>JBFZAV010000172.1:0-2545 GCA_041308745.1 Candidatus Omnitrophota bacterium
TGGCAAGTCTTTCGAGCTGGATGGATTTGGTTTTAAAGCGTCTCCGGGAATCCATGATGTCCTTTTCTCTTTCATCTTTAAGCCGGGAAAAGAAACCCGTAACAAAAGATAGGAGCATGAAAAAAGAAACAATTATTATTGTTACGCCCGCAAAAAATACTGTCTGGTCGTACATCGGCGCCACTAGGGTTAAAAAAGACCTGTGAACAATAACTCCGGTGTATTCAAAATATGAAAGCAGGAAAAAGCTCACCGAAGCCATAACAGCAACCATTGTGCCCCTGACTCTAGTTAGAAGGGCGCTCGAGTAAACTATGTCGATTATGTAGATAAAAAATCCGGCCCACTCAATACCGCCCAGATAATGCACGAGCATTGTTGCGAAAGCAATACCGAAAGCGTAATAGCTAAAGTGAACATTGTTCAGTATCGTGAAATTTTTACAGAGTTTGCTCCTAAAAAATACGAGGTAAACCGCATTTACAAGAAACCATGCGATAAACACCAGCGTTATCTCAAAAGGAAGAAATAGTCCGACGCCTTTCCTTAAAATGCTGACCACCACAAGCGCTACAAGAGTGTTAAATATTCTATTTTCAAAAGATAAAAAAAGAACCTTTCGCTGGTACTTAAGATCCGCCACGGATTCGGATAAATTTTCAAGAAAATTATCTTTATTATTTTGCTTCATGCCCGTCTTCCGGTTCTTTAGTTTCTTGCCCCGATTCATCAATTTCTCTTCGCAAATCTTTTATTCTCTCTTCCCTCGCAAGAGAGGCCTTCCAGAAATCCTCCATCTCGTTTTTCCTTTTAACTTCCTCTTCCCTGCTTTTTACGAGCGACGATATGTCTTTCATAATAGCCATTACAAGAGTCTCTTCCTTGTGCTCAAACGTGCTCAAGGTTACTCCCATATTAAGATAGTTTCCGTTTTTACAAACAACCACCGCATCCAGATTGCATGACCCCCTAAACATAATATCCTTCTGGCATTCGTTTAAAATTTTTCTGGATGTCGGATGAAACAGATTCTCAAAGGAATATCCGACAAGTTCTTCTTCGTTATATCCCAGAATAATTTCCGTCATGGGGTTTATTTCTTCAATCCTTGAATTATCTTTTTTGTAAATAACAACAATGTCGCCCGAATTCATAAAAAGTTTTTTATATCGCTCTTCGGACTCGACCATGGCCTCGTATGAAAGACGCTCCTCTGTAATATCTTCCACAAGGGCCTCAACAACATTTTCTCTTGTATGGGAATCTTTGTTGAGATAAGCGTTCATTAAAAGGCACTTTTCCTTGCCGTTTAACGTTTTAAAATGATATTCGTAATTTTTTAGCGCCCCTCTTGTTTTTATTATTTCTCTTACGTTGTCTTCTTCCTGGACATAAATAATGAGTTCGCTCAAGGATTTCCCGATAACATTTTTAACGGACATATTGATGTTGAGCATTTCTACAAAACCCTTATTCGCCTCCAGAATAACACCATCCCTGAGTTTATATTTGCAGTACCCTATATTCGTATTGTCCAGGAGCTCTTGAAACGGCTTTTGCGCCTCATTGAAAGTTACAATCCTTCGAATTAGCGAGACCAGCATAAAAAATAGGGCTACTACTATTAAAGAAAAAGCGAAGATATATAACATTATTTCTTCAACTCCTTATAAATACTTATTTTATAAACATTTACTATTATACATTAACAAAAACGCGCTTGCAATTAAGTAAATATTTTTTATTCAAAAAAGTTGCCTCTGGGAACATATGTGCTATACTTTATATTGAGGCAACAGAAAGTCAGTTATTTCATAACTTTTGATTTTTTAAGGGTCTTTACAGCTTTTCTTTCCCCCTACACATTCAAAAAAAGGTTAAAGAAAAGCTATTTTTATTTTTCTTAAGCCGAGATCAGGATTTTTCGATCCCGGCTTGTTTTTTTTGCTTACACTCCCCTTTTGGGTTACGAAATGTGTCTTTTGCCTTTTTCAAGACTGAAAGCTTCTCCTTTGCGGTATTTTTCCTGTCCCTCATCATGCGGGATATATCCTTTTGCCTTCTGCTTATCTTTTGACCCGCCATAATTATGAAACCTCCAGTATTTTTGCTGCAACTTCCATAAAGTCACTACTTTTACATTTATAATCGGCTATTCTTGATAATTTTTCACTCGATGAATTAAACGCGATCGAAAATCCGGCAAGTTTTATCATGGGGATATCTCCCTCGCTGTCGCCTACAGCTATCATCTCATGCGGTTTAATGCCGAACTTTTTTAAAATATTTTTAAGAATTTTTCCCTTCGCTCCATGGCTTATATTTATTGTAACGCCGCCCGTCAGAATGCCTCTTCTCGCATTTAGCCTGTTGCCTATCGCATAGTGGAACCCAAAGTCTTTTTTTACTCTCTCCACAATAAACTGTAAGCCTGTCGATATGGCCACGAGTTTAAAATTCGCTTTTTTTAGTCTTTGAATCGCTTTTTCCGCGTTTCTTGCGTACCTGACTTTATTAAAAGCCTTTTGCAGCTTCTTTACTTCCA
>JBFZAV010000173.1:0-6196 GCA_041308745.1 Candidatus Omnitrophota bacterium
GAGGAATTTTATACTCTACTTTCGGCCTCGCTCTCGCCTGGTATATGGAACAAGGGCGATCCATGCCCGCTCCGGCCTCAAGAAGCCCTGACAAGAAACAACCAAACAGCCTTTAATTACAAGAATTCTTCGGAAGCTTAACGGCCCGCTGGCTATTAATGATAAGAAGAGCAGAAGGAGCCTTTCGAGTTATTGTGATTTTTTAGCTCTAACTTTTGAAGATTTTGGGAATCCGAATTCGAATAGAATGAGGACGCGAGGACTGTTTGAGGGTTTAATGGCTTAAAATTTACGAGGAATACGCAGTAAATTTGAAGACGTTAAACCCGAGTTCCGCAGCGCCAAAAGATGTCAAAAGTTAGAGCGGGCCCCACGGGTAAAAAATCACTTTAACGAGAAAGGCTCTCTTCTGCTCTTATTGTTATTATACCCTCTCGATACACTTTTGTGAGCGTCCAGTGATAATGACCACTACTCATTGTTTACTAAATTAATTCCGCATTTGGCAAGATTTTGGATTAAAGACTCTGGGGTAGTAAACTGGTAGGCCCTAAAGCCCATAGTCCTCGCGGCTTCAATAAGATCAAGCCTATCGTCGGTATAAAACACCTCTTTTGGCAGGGCACCGGCTATTTTCAAGGCCTCCTGAAATATTTTTGGATGCGGTTTGTTTTTGCCGACTTCGTAAGAAACAACGAGAGCGTCGAAGGTTTTCAGAATATCATATTCTTTTTTTATAAATTCAAAATGCGTTTCGTTTGTATTGGATAGAAGCACTATTTTTATCTCGGGAGACTTTTCTTTAATTTTTTTCACTATCTCTTCCGTTTCGGGGAACGGCAGAAACATACTGTTCCAAATTTTATAAAAATCAGCGTAGTTTATATCAAGTTTAAAATGTCTTTTTGTGCGGGAATAAAATTGATTAGAAGTGATCCTGCCCTCATGATACAGGTTCATATTTTTCGAATCCATCAGGTAATTGAAAAAATCGCCGTTATCGATCTTGCCGTATTTATTCAATTCTTTCTCTAAAGGCTCAATATTGAGCCTTACGATTACATTTCCAAGGTCAAAAAATATGGCTTTAATTGTAGTTTTCATAATAATAAAACTTAATCCTTAATTCTTAATCCTGTAAACTTTTCAATCCCTTTTTTAAGTATTTCTTTTGAGCCTTTATACTCGATTGTTTTAGTCGCTTCTTCGGGCAAGAACCATTTTCCTTCCTGTATCTCTTCTTTTTGAATCTTAAGTTTCTCGCCTGATTTTGCTTTAATCAAATATATATGTACAATTTTGTGAACTTTCACTCGCTTTAATGTGTACCAGTACTCCTGGGAATCAATTTCTTCTATAATTTCAAGCGTTTTAAGGCCTGTCTCTTCCCGCACCTCTCTTAGCGCGGCTTCTTCGCTTGATTCTTCCTTTTCTATATGCCCTTTCGGCCATGTCCAATGCCCATAGCTGTCTTTAATAAGAAGAACATTAAGCTTCCCGTCTTCTTTTTTTACGATAACCCCTCCTGATGCAAAATGCTTTTCTGACAAATTCTCTCCTTTAATAAAGTTCGATTATCGTCTCATCGTCTATCTCTCGTTCGTTTGAATCATCATTAATATTTTCCGAGCGCTTTGCCGATTCAACTTCCCATATTTCGTAAGTATCATTTGCGAGCTCTTCCAGAAAACGGCTTCTTCTTGCAATAACTGTTCCCATCTGATAATCAAATCTCGTGGTGGGATGAAGAAGATACAGGTATTTTTTTGCCCTTGTAACAGCCACATAAAAAAGACGCCTTTCCTCTTCTATTTCAGCTTCATCTGAAAAAGACTTTGGGTGCGGAAACTGCCCTTCACAGAGGCCTATCACAAACACCGAGTCCCATTCGAGGCCCTTCGCCTGGTGAATGGTCGAAAGCACCAGATGCTCTTCGTCTTCTTCCGCCCCAAGAACAGTTTCGCCCCTGAAAGATTCCCTTAAAGTTATATCATTCAAAAAATCATTAAGAGATTTATATTCGTGCGAAAAATTAACAAGCTCTTTTATATCATCTATCCTGTCTTTGGCGTTTTCGTAGCTCGCGAGCATATGCGTTTCGTAGCCCGATTCCATTACGAGTTTCACCATCTCGCCCGGCATCAAATCTTTAGCTGCCGTAATAGCTTCAATTATTTTTGAAAATCTCGAATATCCCTTTCTCGCCTTTAACGGGACAAGGGATGAAATATCCCTTTTAATAAAATTCCCGATATTCCGATCGCCTTTATTAAAATGTTCAAAAATTTTTCCGGCATACCCCGGCCCTATCCCCGGGCAAAGCGTAAGAGCCCTCATCCAGGATATTTCGTCCGTAGGGTTTGATACTATCTTTAAATAAGAAAGTACATCTTTAATATGGGCCTGTTCGAAAAATTTTATACCCCCTCTTACTATGTAAGGGATATTCCTTTTGACAAGTTCCATTTCAAGTTCCGCCGACTGGTAATGCGCCCTAAAAAGCACAGCGATGTCTTTAAGTTCCGTTCCCTCTTCGCGCATTTCAAGAACACGCTGGGCCACAAATTTCGCCTGGGAATACAGATCTTTGACTTCTATTAATGCGGGTTTTTCAAACGGCTCATTTACCGCTTTGAGCTCTTTTTCGTACTGGTTAACATTATTCACCAGAGAATCATTCGCCAAATCAAGTATTTCCGGGGTCGACCTATAATTTGTTTCAAGTTTGAATATTTTTGCGCCTTCAAACTTTTTAGGAAAACGCATTATGTTGTCAACACAGGCGCCTCTAAAAGAGTAGATCGCCTGGGCATCATCGCCTACAACAAGAATATTTTTTTTGTATTCGGCAAGAATATCTATAACTTCAGCCTGAAGAAAATTAGTGTCCTGGTACTCGTCAACCAGAATATAATGGAACTGCTCCGTAAAGCGCTTTCTTGCGGATGGCACCTCCAGTAGAATTCTTTTCCACTGAAAAAGAAGGTCGTCGTAATCCATGTTATTGGATTTTTTCTTCTTCTCTTCGTAAACATTTTTGATGCTTTTAACTTCTTCTTCAAATTTTGAAAAATACGGATACTTTTCCTCAAGAACCTTCTGTATGCTTTTATTTGTATTTATTGAAAAGCTTATAACGGATTGTATAATTTTGGGATTTGGGAAGCGTTCTTCTTTAACCTTGTCGCCGAACTTTTTCATGCACGCTTTTATAAGGTCCCTTGAATCATCCTGATCAAGTATGCCGAAATCCTTTTTATATCCCAGGTTCTCTGCATACAACCTAAGAGACCTGTTGCCGATATGATGAAATGTGCCGCTCCAGAGCCCCTTTGGCTTATATTTAAGAAGCGCCTCGGTTCTCTCCTGCATCTCGTGAGAGGCTTTATTTGTAAAGGTCATAAGAAGGATGTTTTGCGGCGGAACGCCGCGTTCGAGTAGATATGCCAGACGGTATATCAGCGTGCGCGTCTTACCGCTTCCGGCCCCGGCAAGAACAAGACACGGACCTTCCGCTTTTGTGACTACCTCAAATTGCTGATCGTTAAGGTTCCCTCTAAAATCTATGTGGGTTTCAACTTTCCCAAGAGCTTCGTGAAGGATGTACTTTTTCATAGAGGGTAATTATAGCATAATTAATCGCTGGTCGCCAGTATAGCTATCGGTCATTAGCGATTGGCGGGACCTGTCACGGTAAAGCGTTCGTGGGCCCCTCCGCCCGGTGTGGATCCTCCCGCTCACGCTTTACCGTGCCACCCGCCAATCACAATCCACAACCCAGAATTCGCTTAATGCTATTCTAATATTTCAGCGGAAGGCGGGTATAATATTCGGCTTCCTCTACCTTTCCCCTCTTTGAAGCGCCGGAAGCGAAAACACTGCATTTTTTATTGAGCGTGTTAAGCGTAAGTTTATATCTATTCTTCGAAAGCTCGCCGGAAGTGAGCATCTTTTCCAGCGCTTTTATCCTGAACCTGTCCAGCCCCCAGATGCGCGATGAAAGCTGGTCGGGCCTGCCGCCCTCTTTCTCGGTTAAATACTCCGGGATCAGCCTGACCTTAAACTTGTTTGTCGCCCGAAGCCAGAAATCATAATCCTCACAGGCCTCCAGATTTTCATCAAATGCGCCTTGTTTTTCAAAAACTTCTCTCTTTAAAACAGCTGTCGAAATGCTTATACAGCAAAGGGAAAGGGCGTTTTTGTAAACGAAACCCGACGGTTTCTTGTGTTTCTTTTTCTGGTTTAACAGTTTCCCCTCTCTATACCAAACCTCTTCTGTATGAAAAATCTTTGTGTCCGGATATTTTTTAATATATTCGTGGGCGCGCTTCAGCTTACCGGGGAGCCACCAGTCATCGGAATCAAGAAAGGCAATATATTTCCCCCTTGCTATTTTTAGAGCCTCATTTCTGGCCTTTGACACTCCATGATTTTTTTGATATTTATAGATTATTCTCCTGTCTCTATAGTTTGAGATGAACTCTTTGGTGCCATCTGTCGAACCATCGTCAATTATTATGATTTCAATATCCGAAAAGGTTTGAGACAAAACGGAATCGATCGCTTTTTTAAGAAACGGCTTTCGATTATATGTTGGAATTATTGCGGAAAAGTATGGGGGTTTCATGAAGTCTTTCATCAAAAAGCCTCTATAAACGATTGTAGCCGGAGATTACTCCCCGGCTACAATTCACTTTTTCACTGTTCACTAATTAAGCTTTTCCAGCGCTTCCAAGCACATTTATATTCTTATGCTTGTACATTTTTATAAGTTCATCTCTGGCTGGCCCTAAATATTTTCTTGGATCAAACTCTCCCGGTTTTGTGGCAAATACTTCCCGGATTTTAGCCGTCATCGCAAGCCTGCCGTCAGAATCTATGTTAATCTTGCATACAGCAGACTCAGCCGCTCTTCTTAACTGTTCTTCCGGAATTCCAACAGCATTATCCATTTTACCGCCGTACTTGTTTATCATGGCGACGTATTCGGGAACAACGGAACTTGCGCCATGAAGAACTATTGGGAATCCGGGAAGTCTTCTTTCAACTTCTTCCAGAATATCAAATCTTAGCGGCGGAACTTCCTCTCCGGGTTTTACCTTAAACTTGTAGGCTCCGTGGCTCGTACCGATCGATATCGCCAGACTGTCAACCCCGGTTTTTCCGACAAACTCTTCAACCTCTTCGGGCTTTGTATAATGGCTTTTCTCATGGCTTACTTCGTCTTCTATCCCCGCGAGTACGCCAAGTTCGCCCTCGACTGAAACACCGTGTTTATGCGCAAAGGCGACCACTTTTTTTGTAAGGGCTATGTTGTCCTCGAAAGAATGGGCTGAACCGTCTATCATAACCGAACTAAAGCCCGTCTCTATGCAGGATACGCAAAGTTCATATGTGTCGCCGTGGTCCAAGTGAAGCGCAACAGGAATATTTGTGCCGGATTCTTTGACTAGTTCCATGGCGCCCCTTGCCATATGCTTTAAAAGTGTCTGGTTGGCGTATTTTCTCGCGCCGGATGAAACCTGCAGTATTACGGGAGACTTTGTCTCCATGCATGCAGTCATGATGGCCTGAAGCTGTTCTAGGTTGTTAAAATTATAGCCGGGTACGGCATATTTGCCGCTAACGGCCTTAATATACATGTCTTTTGTAGGCGTTAAACCTAATTCCTTATACGAAACCATTTTTACCCTCCATTATTAAAAGTTAATAATTATTCCAGTCTCAAATCTTTGAGGGATTATTCTACCAAGTTTTAGCGACATTACAAGGGAAAAATTTATTTATGAAGTTTTTAAATGTTTCGCACATGATGTATAATATATAAGATTTACCTATACTATCCGTCTTCTAAATAAAAGGAAGGGTTCAATGAAAAAATGGGTTTTTGCTTCTGTATTTTTCATATTATTTGCATTTCTTTTCACCCAAAAAAAAGCTGTTTTCCAATCTTTGGCGGAAGGCGCTCCAGGCAGTCCAGATACAATAAAAATATTCTCATCAGCGGATGTTTGTATTAGCAGTGTTAACAAGGAACAGCCTCTCAGCATTGGAAAATCCGATAAGCTTAAATTAAAAAGTATACAGGAAATGGCCATACTGCGCTTTCCTTCTGACAGGCTTAAGGGCAAAAATGTAATCAGCGGAAAACTCTTCCTGCATAATACCTCTAAAAGCAACCTTTTGCGGTTTATCG
>JBFZAV010000174.1:0-2602 GCA_041308745.1 Candidatus Omnitrophota bacterium
AGGAGCAAGAAGAATGAAGAAGTTTAACTACTTATTGGAAATTATTCTTGGTATTTCCTTTATTCTTTTCATAAACGTCATGTGGTTCGGCGAGAATCTCGGGTTTCAGAATGTTTCGCCAAGCCCGTACTGGATAATAGTTCTAATGATTGCCGCCCGATACGGTAGTTTACAGGGTTTTATTGCCGGCGTGGTCTGCTCGTTAGCATTATTAGGCTCAATTAGCTATACGCCCGTTATGAATAATGCGTTTGAGTGGGCTGACATACCTTATAAGGCCGTACAGACTTCTGCGCTTTTCGTATTAATAGGTTTTTTAATAGGCGAAGAAAGAAGCCGTATAAAACGCGCATTAGATTCCAGAAAAGAACAATATAACAAACTCAGGAATGAGTTTGAGTCGCTTGCGATGGAGCATATCGCTCTTAAGGATGTAAACACAGAGCTTGAAGCAAGGATACTCGGCCAGGCCGAGACAATGAATACGGTTTATGAAGTCGCAAGAGACCTTGTGACCCTTAAGCTCGACAGACTTTATCCATCCGTTGTGGAACTCGTTAAAAAATTCATATCGCCCGACAAGTGTTCCTGTTATGTGTGGGAGAACGACAAGTATGTGTTAAAAGGGCATTACGGCTGGGGCAAGGATATAACCGACCGGCAGATTCTAAACACCAATCTTGATATAATCAGAAAAACTATCAGCGACAGGCGTGTTACAACTGTAACCGATATTTTTAAGGCGGAGAACTTAAGATGGGAAGAAGGGCAGTCTCCGGTTATGGCGGCGCCGCTATTTTTCGGCGAAAGAGATACGGTGTCGGGGTTTATCCTCATTGATGATATTTCTTTTCTCAAATTGAACCCCACGTCCATAAGACTTCTTTCTGTCATGGCAGACTGGGTTTCCAAGGCGCTCGATAACGCTTTCTCTACAACAACTGTGCGTAAAAAAGATATCTTTGACGAGGAACTCGGCGTATTCAACTATAACTACGCTATCCGCAGAATCAAGGAAGAACTGGTTAACGTTAAAATAAACGCGAAAGTTTCATCTGTAATGCTGATAAAGGCCAAGGATTTCTCAAAAATAGAGGAAGGAAAAAAGAAGGATGTTTTAAGGGGAATGGGATTTGTTATCAAGCATACTTTGCGAGGAGGAGATGTTGTCGCAAAGCATATCGATGAAGATACTTTTATTGCCATTCTTTCCGGGTCTGATCTTGAGGGCACCAGAATAGCGGCCGAGAGGATAAAAGAACAGTTTACCAAGTTCGAATTAAAGCCGTATCAAGACGACAGAAAGCTTGATGTAAGCGTTTTGGCGCATTTAATTGAGCCGAGATACGACAATGAAACACAGGTGCTTACAAGTCAGGCCAATGAAATATAACAGCATAATTAAAATATGATTGTTTACCTGTTTTATATCTTTCTAGGATTAGCGATAGAGATAAATGCTTTGGTTTATCTCTTAAGCAAAGAAGTGTCGGAAGTTGCCTTTCTCTTTCCGCTTTTTCTGATGATTCATTTGCTTGCGACAGTTATTTTTTCTTTCGGTATGTATAAGGGGGCTCTGAACAATCACTTCTCAAGCCCCAGGAACTGGGTTTTCCTGTCATTTATATTCTGCTTTACCTTTTCCATTTTAGGATTTATTTGCCTTCTAGTCAGCTACATGTTTCTTATAAAAAGGAAGTGGCAGAAGAGCGATATTTTTGCCGAGTATGAGAAATACATTAACTATGATTTTTCTCCGGAAAAAAGAT
Organism: Candidatus Omnitrophota bacterium; assembly: GCA_041308745.1. Taxonomy (GTDB): domain Bacteria; phylum Omnitrophota; class Gorgyraeia; order Tantalellales; family Tantalellaceae; genus PPR-0476. The sequence continues at coordinate 1,770 of JBFZAV010000174.1, forward strand.
TTATTGATCCCGATAATTTGGCTGAATCCGCGGGAGCGGAACTTGAGATAAGTCCATTAGTTGATGTTATGGGGGAGAAAGACACGCTGCTTAGAAGGGGCGCCATTAATGTTATGGATAAACTGCCGAACAAAGATGCCGTAAGGCTTCTTAAGATGTCGCTAAAGGACCCGGACGTGGAAATAAGGTTTTATGCGGCTTCGATGCTTTCAAAAATAGAAACCGAACTTAACGATAATATTGTTATAGCCAAAAAGGAAGCGGAGAGGACCCCTGAATCCGCGGATGCCCACTTGTCTTTAGCTAACAGCTACGCTGAATATTACGAAAGCGGTATATTGGATGATGTGACAGCGAATTATTACAGGAAATTGGCTGTTAATGAATATTACATCGTGCTTGATCTTGAAGGGGAAAATATTAAGGTTCTGAATTACCTGGCAAATCTTGAGGCTATTAACAAAGAATATGATAAAGCCCTTTCGAAGTTTAAAAGGGTTTGTGAGATAGAGCCCGACAATGTCTACGCGAATGTCGGCATTATACATGTGTATTTTGAAACCGGAAAAATTAAAGACGCGATTGGCTATGCGAAAAACATAATTGATAAAATGCCAAGGACAAAAGGGCCGATGAGGGAAATTATTGAGTATTGGGCGTCGTGATACGGTGAATAGTGAATGGCAGACGGTTCATTATAAAAACCTAATAAAAAAATGAGAAACATTTATGTCGAATATTGATAAGATAAAAGAAATAATCGAAAATCTCAAGAATCCAAGCGCGTATTGGAGAAAGAAAGCCGTTGATGAATTAATGGCTATAAATGATCC